>NZ_JAMXSE010000019.1:0-119977 GCF_024124685.1 Pseudoalteromonas sp. OANN1 | reverse complement strand
CAACGCATGGATGCGTGAAAAGCGGTGACAGGGCCAAGGATGGCCCTTACACCGCGGTGACGTTCATATTGGTAATTTACTTGAGGAGTCAGTGTGATGTTGGGAGTGCCTTTTCTTTTGCTACCTTTTCTTTGGGCAAGCAAAGAAAAGTAAGTCGTAGCCCATGGATGGGCGTCGAAACCTGTCAGGAGGACATATTAGCCTTACCCTCCATGGCTCGTATCAAAGCGCATCCATGCGCTTCTCATTCATTCTTTTTAAACGACGAAAAAGAACGAACCAAGAAAACGTCGCCCCAGCATCACACTTAATCCTCAAATCCTAAGCCGATATAGTGCAACCGTCTTGTAAGGCACATCCCTGTGCCAGACAAGACTTAGCCGACATCCTGTCGGCACATTGCATATCGACTTATGCCTTTCGGGTGATGAGAGAGTGCCTTGTCATTAGGCATCAAAGAAGCCCATGGATGGGGTAGAAACCTGTCAGGAGGACGATCTGACTTTACACATAGTCTCGAGTTAATGTTGAACTTTTCTGACTGTGGAGCAATCGTATATTGCTCCACACCAAAGTCATTCAGCTAGTCATCTAGCTTTACGGCTCCAGCTATCTCATCTATTTTCACCGAGCCTGAACCTGATTCGGTAATGGTCAAGGAGCCGGCATTTACCACACGAATATTTCCAGCACCGTCTTCTATTTGAACATGGCCCTTAACTGCTTCGATATCCGTATTGCCCGAACCATCAGCGATAGTGACATCGCCTTGGGCTTGACGAACTTGAATGTTACCAGACTCATCATCGATTTTAATATTGCGTCCACCTTCAACAATCAGTGAGCCAGAGCCATCGATGATATCAGTGTTGCCGCTAAAACCGCGAAGGGTTAGATCGCCAGACTCATCTTCTATTTTGATATCCGTGCCGCCTGTCACATCAATATTACCCGAGCCATCCTCCAACTCGAGTGTATCGATCAACCCCTTTATGGTTATATCGCCAGAACCATCGTCGATAACAAGTTGCTGGACGTTAGTGATATGGATATTGCCACTGCCGTCATCAATTTCAGCACCTTGAATATCTTCCAACGTTATATTGCCAGAGCCATCATCTAGTTTGATAAAACCTTTGATATTTTTGATGGCTATATCGCCCGAGCTGTCATCAAGCGTTAGCGCAAGTTGACTTGGCATGGTGATGGTTAAGTCAATTCTAGGGCTATTATTGCGATACCATTGTACACCAGAACTTGTATCTGAATCGGCCACCAACATGGCGGTGTCACCGGATTTTTCTAGTGTAAGTTGGTAGTTCTCTGCTTCTGTGGTTAACACTGAAGCTTCCACTTGGATCTCTTGTTGGTTATCGTATCCAATGATCTGGATATTACCCGAGGTGGTATTTGCATCAAGTTTGCTTAAGTCTGCAGCGTTGAGTTGCAGAGATTTATGGAGTGTTTTGGTTGCGCTTGCGCTTGGAGAGATATGTACGACACAGCCAGATAAAAGGCTAAGTGCAGCTAAACAGGTGAAGAGCTTTTTCATTGTTGTTATTTTCCATAGTGGTGATGACATAAGGTTACCATTCAGCAATAGTTATACCAGAATGAAGTTATAAAAAAATCAATAGATTAAGCAGGTAGCGAACCTTAGGGTGGTCAAAATAGCGAAATCAAATAGTGAGCTGAACCAAAAGTTTGCAGATGTGACTGTCATATGGCTGTAAATCCGACAATGTAGTCTGGCGCTATTGTTTGTTGATTTCTTTGGCTGTGCAATGAAAGACATAACGAAGACAACCGAGCTACACGCTGTCAATCCGAAATCATTCGTTGACAGTCACTGTAAACCAGATGCTGCTGTTTTTTTGGGAGTAGGAAGTGCCGTCAGCGCTGCAACTCTAGGGTGTTCTGCCTGTGTATTGACCCATAAAGGCCTACCTTGGTTATTGATAGATTGTGGCTTTGATACGGTGTCGCGTTATAAAAAGCATTTTTCGTCATTACCCGATGCTGTGTTTATCACCCACCTTCATTATGACCATATCGGTGGATTGGAGCAGCTTTACTTTCAGGCTGCATTGAGTCAGCACCAAGTCACTTTATACGCCCCAGCAGAGCTAGTTGTTGGGTTGTGTAATATGCTCGCGTACACCGGGCTAAGCGAAGGGAATTGCGGTGTATGGCAGGTTTTTCGTTTATTTCCAATCACTGAAAGCTTTCTTCATCGTGGGCAGCGTATACATAGTTATGCCGTTCGTCATCATGAGCCCAACAGTGCTTTTTCGTTACATCTCCCAGGTCACCTGTTTTACAGTGGTGATACTAAGGCGATTCCTGAGCTGCTCCATCACCACGTCAGTAACGGCGAGGTTATTTTTCATGACTGCGGTCTTGCAAACAATCCCAGTCACTGCTCCCTTAATGAGTTGTTGATGAGCTATCGTGAAGACATCATTAAAAATATTTGGGTCTATCATTACCAGCATCAAGAAGATGTTGTGAAGTTCGAACGCGCAGAACTCAAAGTGGCTATCGCTGAGCAGCCGATTGCGCTTTAATTTTGCGACTGAGAGGTTAAATAGGCTTTTAGTTCTCGAACAAA
The DNA here is from genome assembly GCF_024124685.1 of Pseudoalteromonas sp. OANN1. Taxonomy (NCBI): domain Bacteria; kingdom Pseudomonadati; phylum Pseudomonadota; class Gammaproteobacteria; order Alteromonadales; family Pseudoalteromonadaceae; genus Pseudoalteromonas; species Pseudoalteromonas sp. OANN1. The sequence goes on along the minus strand of NZ_JAMXSE010000019.1, from coordinate 117,366 downwards.
CTCGCTGCCGATCTCATGGTGTATCGCTTTTATTTTTTCGGCGCACTCAATGGTGTTGTTATCAAGTGCCGAATATTCTAACGCCTGTAGATGTTCAGCTAGTACCTCTGCACCCACTGCTTTGGCGGAGGTTTTGAGGTAATGAGCTTCGTCTTTTAACGCTTGAAAAGCACGAGTTTGGTATGCAGTTTTAATTTTTGCGCAGCTAGATTTTGATTGCACTAGAAAGTCGGTGTAAAACTTTTTCGCCGTAGCAAAATCATCACCGATTAAATCGATAAGCACCTGAGGGTTGAGGGTTTTGCTCATTGTGTAAGGTCCATATCTAACCATTTATCTAAGGTGTTTTTAAGCTCTTGTAATCGCACCGGTTTGCTAACATAGTCATTCATGCCACTATCTAAACAAAGCTCTTTATCCCCTTTCATAGCAGCGCCTGTGACGGCAACAATAGGAATGGCTTTGCGCTCTTCTGTGGACTCAAATGCGCGAATTAACTTAGTTAATTCATAGCCATCTATCTCTGGCATATGGCAATCCGTCAACAAAAGCTGATATTGCTGGCTTTTATACATCGCCAAGGCTTCTTTGCCGTTATTGGCAATATCACAGGAAACTCCAAGTCTAGAAAGCTGTTTGACGATGAGTTTTTGGTTAAAGGGATTGTCTTCTGCAAGGAGTATATGTTGCTTACCACTAGTATCCGATTCATCATCGGTGGGGCTAGATACTTTATTGTCTAGTGAAAGTAGTGCATCTAGTTCACTGAGATCGTTTAATTCACCTAAATCAGCCTCGTCATTTTGCTGACTTACTTTAAGTTTACTCAGTAATTGACCGATAGCGTATTGAGTCTGCGGTGCAATTGGTTTTGGTTTTTGTGTGGTTAACGCTGTACTGTTCAAGTTAGCAAACGCTTTTTCATCAAGAAATACTAACTCTGGAATAGGTGAGATTATTTGCTCTGCACAGACTCCGGCTTGCGTTGTGACAACACGAATAAGTGCAGTATCGTCTGTCTCTTTGATTTCATTGGGTGACTCGATGACTTTGAGCTCATTGCAAAAATGCGTGCAGGCATTGTACAACTGAGTCAGCGCCAACGAACTTTGCCAAGGCGTATCACTTAACCAGTAGAGCGTATTAAATAGAATATTGGGCTGCTGTTGTGTTCTTGGGCGCCAAATAGGAATGGTAATGGTAAAAGTTGAGCCTTCACCGGATTTACTTTTTAAGACGACCTTGCCGCCCATTAAGTCAATAAGCTTGCCACATATTGCAAGCCCTAACCCCGTACCACCGTATTTTCTCGTGATAGAGCGTTCGGCTTGTGTAAAGGGGGTAAACAGTTTCTTTTGTACTTCTGGTGCAATGCCAATGCCATTGTCTTCTATCTTAAATATCAAGTGAGATAAGGCCACGCCTTCACATGCCCAGTGCACATTGATGGTGACTTTTGCACCGCCTTCTCTATCTGCAACGCTAAATTTGATGGCATTGCTGACAACGTTAAAGATAATTTGCCGTACTCTATTTTCATCGCCAATCACTTCTAGCGGTAGTTTTATGTCCTCATGCACCGTTAATTTTACTGATTTGTCTCGCGCGTGGGCTTCAAAGGTTTTGATGATGTTATTGAGCATTTTAGAAGGGGAAAACGGGTAGCTCTCAAGCTCCATTTTTCCTTGTTCAACTTTGGCTAGGTCTAAAATGTCATTCAATATTGAGACTAAATTATTGGCTGAAATAGACGCAGTTTCTAAGAGTTCTTGGTTGTCTTCATCAAGCTCTGATAGTGCCATGAGATCTAAGGAGCCGATAATGCCATTCATGGGAGTTCTGAGTTCATGGCTCATCATGGACAAAAAATCTGATTTAGTACGATTGGCCTGCTCAGCTTTAATTATCGCAGCTTCAAGATCTGCGGTGCGTTCTGCGACGCGCTGCTCTAATTCTTGATTAATGTGCTGGAGTTTTTTCTGGGCAATATATACATCGGTTTGATCGATAACAACGCCGTCAATACGTGCTGGCCGACCCTGTTCATCGAGCCCCACAACACCTTTGGCATACACTACAACAATGTCTTTATCGTTGAGCAGGCCGCGATAACGCTGCTCAAAGGTTTCACCTGAGTTTAGCGACGCTTCTAGCGCTTGAGTAACACGTGCTTTATCGTCGGGGTGAAGGCTAGCTTCCCAAAGATGCAAATTGCCGATATCGTCTTCCGAAAGCTTGAAGATTTCATTCGCTTGATGATCCCAATTCCAGATCCATTGATTCGCCACTCGTATTGCTCGCCAAGTGCCTATTTTCCCCGCTTGCATGGCAAGTTCTTTGCTTTCTTCTGCATCATGTAATGCGACTAGCATGTCTTTTTCGTGAGTACAGTCAGCTAAAATCCCATAAACACTGTGTGTGCGAATACAATACTTAACTTGCTCTCCCTTGAACTCAAACCAATGAATTGTTCCCCTTACCTCAAGCCGGAACTCAAAATGCAGCATAAGCCCTTGTTCAATATGGTGAGCGAGTAGCTCGGCAAATAGCGGCTGATCTTCGTGGTAAATCATGCTTTTTAAGGTGTCCCAGTCAAGTTCTGCTGACGCTGGGAGGCCTATCAGTGATTTAAATTTAGGAGAAAAATACGCTGTCTTATTAAGGAGATCGTAGCACCAAACTCCCAGATTTGCGCTGTTGACGGCGTGGCGCAAAATTCGAGTTTGTTCGTCTTCCAACGGATTTTGACAATAATACGTAGAGAGCTCGGCAATATGTACGAATATTTCGTTGCTGCGAACATCATAAAATGACAGTAAAAATTGTACATTTGGCGACGTGCGCAACGACACTTGTACCAAAGAGCCGTCAGCAATTGTTTTTTGCTGCTCTTCTACGCATAAAGGAAAGATAAATAAGTCTTCAAGGTGCTTATTGATGACGTTATCGACAGGTGCGAACAGTTTTTCCGCAACGGCGGTTGTATGACTGACATACCATTCAGATGTAACAATCAAAATTGGCATACTGTCTTTAAGCGCTGTTAGCATCGTATCCCCCCATAATATCCTCATAAAACAATATAGCAGTTCATGATTAACTTGCTGGATTTATGGTCGATCTATTGATGTTTAGGTGGAAGGGTAAAGGTTGTAAATTGTAGAAAGCCATCGCGACCTATGAAGTCGTCGATGGATTGATGAAAAGGCTCTTATTCTTAAAAGAAAGATAGTCAGCAGTGTAAAGCAATATTTTGCTTTCCTCTAACCGTACGAGTACCACATTACTCGGTGGTTTACACCGCCTCTACATTGAGCCTTTCTGCGAGTAGCTGGCGCTCAGTATTTAATCCTCTGTAGTCTCGAAGTCCTGCGAGAAGCGCCCTGATTAATACTGTATCAGGGTTTTCACATTGTAGTTGAGCTTCCAACAGAGCGATTGTATGGTCTACGATCTCACGCTTTTGTGGTGCAAGCTTGAGCTTTTGAGATTTTTCTTGGAGCTGTAAAAAAGCTTGTTGGACTTTTTGTTCGTGGAGTTGTCGTTTTTTGGCTTCGATCTCTTTTTGGGACGGAAAATCCTGCTCGGTTAACACTGGCAACAGTGCTTGATTTGGTAGCGCTGTACAAATTGAGTCCATGCATGACACCACCCAATTAACCAGCTTTTCAGTGTCGAAATCAATACCTTCGATCACGGGAAGCGAAAGGTAGTTAGCTATAATGCCATCAAGCGTCATCGCGAGATCGGTTTTCCATGGCCGGACTTGCTCGCCATAGTTTTCAAGTAAAAAACCTTCCTGTAGCGTAAGCCACGTCAAGCGAAACTCTTGATAGAACATGATCAAATTATTTGAAAAACTCAGTGACTCTTCCTGCAATAAGAGCTGAAACATCGCTTGGTACTGCTGTAAATCTTCGTGCTGGAAGCGGATTTGTTGTTTTAGCTTGGCAATTGGAGTCAATTTATCACTTTCTAATATCGCTCTTATTTTATCCAGCAGATCCGCTGTTTGACGCTCAAAAACGGCTAATAGTAGTTCGTCTTTTGACTTAAAGTGTAGGTAGATAGCACCTTTCGAAATGCCCACTTTATTGGCGATGGTTTGCATGCTAAAGGCACTATCACCTTCAGCTAAAAGTAACTGCTCCGCGCACGCCAGTATTAATTTTCGCTTATCAGACATAGCTCCTCCTGTTCACATTGCAGTATACAGTCAATTTAAAAATGACCAATAGGTCATTTTTAAATTGACTAAATTCAAAATGTGGTCAATTATTATGTTGTCTATTCAACGGGAACATAATAATTATGAGCAATACATCATCTTTAATACAACTAGTCAGGCGCACGCGGCCAAGTTGCCTATTACTATCAACTCTGGTTTTGTTTACGCTTATCTCTAGTGTTTTAGGTTTGTTGGTGCCTTTGCAAACAAAAAAATTGCTGGAAGAACTCGGAGAAAATGGTCATTTTTCAAATGAACGGGTAGTCATATTAATTATGGTATTAGTGTTTTCCGCTGTGCTAACAGGGTTGATGACTTACATCATGGGTAAAATTGGCAATGAGCAAAAGCTTAAATTACGCGGAGACCTTTTTCAGCACCTTATTCGTTTGCCTGTTTCCTTCTTTGATAATACTAGAGCTGGGGAGCCCGCGAATCGTATCGTAAAAGACACTGAAATTATTGAAAACCTCGTGAGCGAACAGTCTGTGTCTTTTATATCTGGTGTGGTTTCATTATTTGGCTCTTTTATTATTCTATGGTTTTTAGACTGGCAAATGACACTTGTAATGCTTGGTGCAGTTACGGCTAGTTTTCTGATTATCTTACCGTTTTCTGTGAGGCTAACGGATCTGTCTAAGTCATTACAAGATACTGAAGCCTCTATGCTTGGAAGGTTAACCGAACTGTTTGCCAATATCCGCTTACTAAGAGCGCAAGGTGCAGAGAAAATAGAAGCTAAAAAGAATAATAATGAATTGAAGTCACTCTATAAAACCGCAATGTCAGAACATACGCTTTTAGCGACCATGGGCGCATTGGTGAATTTAGTGATCATGGCTTCGATAGTGTTAGTACTAGGATTTGGCGCATCAAGGGTTGCCAACGGTGCGATGACGCTAGGTGCTTTTGTTGCGTTTATTATGTTTTTACTGAACATCGTGTTGCCGATGGGGCAGTTAAGCATGGTGGTAGCCGCGTTTAATAAAGCAAAAGGAGCGGCCGTTCGTATTAATGAGATCTTAGCAACGACACCACCAAATGAAGCTGGTCATACGATTAACCTGACTGATAAGTCAATTTATGTTCGCAACTTATCTTTTAGTTATGCTGATGACAAACCGGTATTTAAAAGCTTAAGCTGTGAATTCTTAAGTGGAAAAACGACCGCTATTGTTGGGCCATCAGGGGTTGGTAAGTCTACACTCTTCGCTTTGTTGCAGGGCTTTTATCAGGCGAGGCGTGGTTACATTGAAATTGCTGGGCTTAATGTTGAAGAGCTAGACCGAGCCAATTTAAGAGCGCAAATAGGCTACGTTGCGCAAGAGAGCCCGCTGTTGTGCGGCACCTTATATGAAAACTTGGTCTACGGTACTTATGAGACAATAGATGATGAACAATTACAGCATGCCATTGCCACGGCCGATTTAGCAGAGTTTATCGCGACACTACCTGATGGGTTGAGTACTCAAATTGGTGAGCGTGGCATTACTCTGTCTGGCGGACAAAGGCAACGAGTTGCATTGGCGCGAGCACTATTAAAAGACCCAGCATTGCTGCTGTTGGATGAAGCAACGGCAAGCCTTGATTCACAAAGTGAAGCCGCTATTCAAATTGCCCTGAGAAATGCAAAAAAAGGTCGTACTACTATAATCGCTGCGCATCGACTCAGTACGGTTATGGATGCTGATAAGATTATCGTCATAAACAAAGGTGAGATTGAATCACAGGGAGATCATCAGTATTTGATGCAACACTCTTCGCTTTACCAAAGCCTAGTGAACAAACAGTTCAGCCTTCAAACTGCAAGCTAATAACTTTGGTTGAGGTCTGTCAGTTGGGTAAGTGGAAAGAGAATGAACAGTAATGTCATTGGTAAAAGATTAAATTAGGGCCTGTTGACCTTTGCTGTTTAATTTTTGTTCTTCTGAGTGTGTTTTAGTCGCGACGCTCGACTTGCCGCCTAGTGATCTAGGCAAAAGTTGAGCAACAATGAACAAAGCGCACTCAGGTGAACCCAAAGGGCAGCGCTTGATTGGCATTTCTTCTGTGTTGCCCCACAAGGATGTGGGGTAAGGTGACTTTGCAGGAGCACAAAGTCTTTATCGCCTGACTCACATAGAACAACTATGCTACGCAGGCTCTGCCTTGTATAAATACCAATCAAACTGCTGCAAAAAAAACTTGAAAGATAAACAGGCCCTAATGCTTTTTGATGTTTTTCAAAAATGATATAGCACTAAAAGTTTAGATGTGATAGAAAGTAACCATATTTAACTAAGTGCTATTTTAGTTATTGGTTAAAAAGGATTGGTTTTTAGGGAAGACAAATTAATTTTCGTAGGTTTGTTTATGCCCCATAGAGCATCACACACAAGTTCGCATACCTCTATCCCGCTGATTGTAGCGCTAACAAGCGTGTTGTTATTACTGACTTTACTGAGCTTTCCAAGCAAGAGCAAACAGCCTGTAGCAACCAAAGTAGCAGTTCATAAGAGCGGCGCGATAAAGCATGAAGTCCGCCCGACAGAATTAGAATGAAAAATTCGTATTTACCTAAAAGTATCTAATTCACACCATCACCTTACACTTTGTAACAGTTCTGCTTTACTAATTTTTATTTATGTAAAACATATAGTTATTTTATTTAACTAACACCACCATAAAGTTTCCGTCGGCATTCAGTCTATCATCTCACCTCGATAATTTGCTTATTATTTCTAACTCGGTATAGTTTGACGTCGGCCAGAATAGTAATAATATTGCTCAGTTTATGGGCGCAGGACAAATTGGCCTTACTTCTCAGAGGCAGGTATGCAATTAATTCAGTTAAAGTCAGATGACCCACAAGTAGGCGCGGTGTTTTCTGAAATCGATAAGCTTATGAATAGCTTATATCCAATCGCAAGTGCACAGTCTTTATCAATAGAAGAAATTAACCAACCTAACGTGTATGCCGTTGGCTTACAAAATGAAGAGGGCATTGTAGCGTGCGGTGCGATTGTAAAGCAGTTTGATAAAACCTTATACGGTGAAATTAAACGCTTGTACGTAAAACCTAGCTATCGAGGTAAAGGGCTTTCTAAACGTATTATGCAAATTTTGCTTCACTACGCGGGTGAAGCGCAGATCCCACTTATTCGGCTTGAAACCGGCTCTAAGCAAGCCAGTGCGATAAGTCTTTATGAGAGCTTGGGATTTGAGCGATGTGAACGCTTTGGTATGTACAGTGACAACCCGTTAAGTGTCTTTATGGCGTTATCACTGAAATCTTAACCTAGCAAAATAGGGATTGTCGGTATCGGCAGAGATACTGGCAATCTCTGCAAGTACCACAGTGACCGTTTGATTTTCTCGCTCTAAAACTAAACACTCCTGTTTGCCGACTATAGCCGTGTTTTCGCAGCTGCCATGCACAACTTTACCACCTTTCATCTCAATAGTAACCGCTAGGCGTTTTATACACGCCAGTTCGATATAATCATACTGTTGGCAACTGAGCATAGATACGTCCTTATTGAATAAAGCCACCTCTACTCACAGGTGGCTTTTCGAACTTAACTTTAAAGAGACTTAATTCCCATATTGTAAAGCGTAAAGCCATAAATATCGGCATACTGTTCAATCGTCTTGCTTATCGGTGTGCCTGCGCCGTGTCCAGCATTGGTTTCGATACGAATAAGCGTCGGATTAGCACCTGTGTGTTTGCTTTGTAGCTCAGCGGCAAACTTATAAGAGTGTGCAGGTACTACGCGGTCATCGTGGTCACCTGTAGTGATCATAGTTGCTGGATAATTTACACCAGCCTTTACGTTATGCACAGGTGAATAACCTTTCAGGTATTCAAACATCTCTTTGTTGTCTTCCGCCGTACCGTAATCGTAAGCCCAGCCAGCACCAGCAGTAAACGTGTGGTAACGCAGCATATCAAGTACCCCTACCGCAGGTACAGCTACTTTGAATAGGTCTGGACGTTGTAACATCGTTGCACCTACTAACAAACCACCGTTCGAACCACCGTTAATTGCAAGCTTTTCACTTGAAGTATAATTTTCAGATACTAAATATTCGCCTGCAGCAATAAAGTCATCAAAGACGTTTTGTTTTTGCATTTGAGTACCAGCTTTGTGCCATTTTTTACCATACTCACCGCCGCCACGTAAGTTTGCTACCGCATAAACACCACCCAGCTCTAACCAAGCTGCACGTGTTGGGCTAAAGTAAGGCTTAAGACTGACATTAAATCCACCATAACCATACAACAGAGTCGGGTTGTTACCATCCAGTTTCAGCCCTTTTTTATGGGTGATGATCATCGGCACACGGGTGCCGTCTTTTGAGGTGTAAAAAACTTGCTTAGACACGTAAGCATCTGAATCAAAATCTACTTTATCTGAACTATATAACTCGCTACGCCCTGATTCTGCATCGAAAGCAAAGATAGATCTCGGGGTGTTGTAGTTAGTGAATGAGTAATAAAGTACTTTATCTTCTTCCTCACCGCTAAAGCCACTTACAGTGCCTACACCTGGAAGCGTAATGTCACGGATCAGTTTACCTGTGAAGTCATACTGTTTTACCAATGAAATTGCATCTTTGATGTAAGTCGCAAATAGGTAACCTGACCCTGTTGAAACCGATAGTACATTGTCGGTTTCTGGGATCACATCTTGCCAGTTTTCTGGTTGTGGCTGCTTCGCATTGACTTTAACGATACGGCGATTTGGCGCATCTAAGTTAGTGCTTAAGAACAATTTGTCGCCTTCACTGTGGATCACGCTGGTATCAGAGTTGGTATGATCTAAAATCGTTACCCAGTCACTATTTGGCTTGCTTAAGTCACGAATAAATAGCTTGTTACCTGATGTTGATACCGCAGCAGAGATCACCAAGTATTTTTTATCGTCTGTTACACCACCATAAACATAACGGTGCTTTTGCGCATCAGTGGCACCAAAAATGACTTTGTCTTGATCTTGAGGTGTGCCAATCTTGTGGTAATACACTTTATGTTGGTCAGTTTTTGCAGAAAGTTCGCTGCCCTTAGGTTTATCATAGCTTGAGTAGTAAAAGCCTTCATTACCAAACCAAGAGATACCACTAAACTTCACGTCGACCAGCGTTTGACCAACCTGCTCTTTAGTCTCGGCGTTTAGTACAATCACTTTACGCCAGTCACTCCCACCTTCGGAAATTTGATACGCTACTAATGAAGCGTCTTTACTAAAACTTAATCCTGCAAGCGATGTTGTGCCATCGTCACTCATGGTGTTTGGATCTAAAAATACCTCAGCTTCACTACCTTCTTTTTGACGGTACAAAACACTTTGGTTTTGCAATCCATCATTTTTGTAAAAATAGGTATAGTTGCCGTGCTTAAAAGGCTGAGAAACACGCTCGTAATCAAGTAGTTCAGTGAGGCGTTTTTCGATGTCTTTACGATATGGAATCTGCGATAAATATGCTTGAGTAGTCTCGTTTTGTGCTTTTACCCACGCAGCGGTTTCTGCGCTTTTATCGTCTTCTAACCAGCGATATGGATCCGCCACTTGCGTACCAAAGTAGCTGTCTACCACGGTGCCTGTTTTAGTCATTGGATATTTCACAGATTGCGTCAATGCCGCATTATTAGATTGTTCATTTTCGGTATTAACACATCCGACAAGCGCAAGAGCAATGGCTCCAGCTAGTATCTTCTTTATCATTGTGGGGATTCCTATTGGTTCTTATTAGCTACTATCTCGCCGCAGTTTCTTGCGCCTTACTCAGCAATACGACTTTTCGATACGGCATTTTTTGTTAAGCATTTATCAGTGTTGGACATGATTACGCTATTTGAATGGCTGTGGATTGTAGTGAAACCGGTGTATTTGTCTACAAATTGTAGACAAATACACGAGTAAGAAGGTTAAATTGAAGTTGATTTGGCGTAATTATTATTGCCTTTGCATAAATATTGTAACTTCAGCCATTACAATACCGAACTTTTCAATATAAGAGCGGTTCATGAGAGTGGTTTGGTCAAAAGACCACATCCAATCATCAAAGTGTACTTCGTAGCTGGTGTCGTCAACGGGTAAGTCCATTCTATACTGCCAATTCATCGCATTGCCGTAGGTTTTGCCCGATGCTGAGTTGAGGATATCGTTGGCGCGGCCTAAATACTGGTTGCCAGCTGCTTTTGTAATAGTCCAAACTCGCGTTTTGACGCCATCACCGAGCAAATAGTTAAAGGACTCATCTAAGACAAGCTCTGACTTGTTGTTAATCGAGCCCTTAATATCGACAGTAAACTGCTGCACTAAGTTGCCATCTCTGTCTTGGACTATTCCCCATGCTTTTACATCACCAACAAAAAACTCATAGGGGTCAAATTGCGGTTTAAGTGTCGAGTATTTATTACCGTCAATGCCCGAACTGCATGCCGACAATAAAAATAAGGTGAGTACTGCAAGAGTGATGCGCATTGTTTTCTCCTTAGGCTTGAGGCCACTTTGAGTGCTATTGCTTTTGATATGTGAGCCAAATAGCGAAGATGAAATTAATTGGGAAAAAACCATATGCTATTTCCGCTTTAGACCTAGAAGCTCGGCTCGCATGGTTGGTTCGGATGTTTTTTCACCGAGCCAAATATTGAAAAAACGGGTCGTAAATTCCGAATCTTTCACTTCGCCAATAAGGTTTTTATCTTGGTAAAACTGTGTAGTTCCTTCGGGGGTCCTCACGCCAAAAAGCACGGTCCCTTTAGAGACATTGGGGAAGATTTTTTTCATTTCTGCCAGCCATCGCTCACCTTGACTCGAATTATTAAACCCTTGCTTTTCCATCTCTTTTAGTGAGCGTTTTGCTATCTCTTTGCCGTCAAGCGCGCGTAAATAATGTAGTGCCAGTACAAAAGGCTGGTCTTGAGAGTACGCTCCTTGGGGGGCATAAAGGCTGGCATCATAAACATCCCAAAACAAATAGGTCATTCGACTTGTTTTGCCGACCTGCTTCGGGTTTTCGATAAATTGATTTACAAGATCACTGGTGCTTGCGAAACCCTGAGTGCTGAAAAGCAAAATCAAAAAGGCAAAGATGGCCCTTTGCATACTAACCTCTTCCTATATAAAAACGGTTAGTCCTTTATACGAACGAGCTGGAGAGTTTGTTCACTTTACTGCTGCCTGAAAGGTGCTGTCATCCCCCTTTACAATTTGTTAAGCTGACTAAAACCTACATACAGGAGCCATTATGAGCCTTTCAATTCGCCCAGCAGAAGTAGCTGATGCCGCGACAATACTGCATTTTATTAACGAACTTGCAATTTATGAGAAAGAGCCAGATGCCGTGCTCAATACCGTGGAAGAAATAGAACAGAAATTGTTTGGTAAAGAAGCCAGAGCGCACAGCGTTATTTGTGAATTAGATGGTGAAGCAATTGGGTTCGCAGTATATTTCTTTAATTATTCTACTTGGCTTGGCAAGTACGGGCTGTATCTTGAAGACTTATATGTGTCACAAGACAAACGCGGTGTTGGTGCAGGTAAAGGGATCATGAAATACCTCGCAAGGCTAGCACTACAAAAGGACTGCGGTCGTTTTGAGTGGGTGGTACTGGACTGGAACAAGCCATCAATCGATTTTTATGAAAGTATCGGTGCTAAAGCACAAAACGAGTGGATTATTTATCGCTTATCAGGGCAAGAACTCATCGATTTTGCTGAGTAAGTATAGTGGATTGAGAGGGCTATTTAGCCCGCTCAATCTCATGTTTTTTTAAGTTATGGTTACTTATCTACGTGGCCTAAATCACGCTCAGGATCTAATAAATCTCTCACTCTTCTTTTGAGCACCTTGGCTTCAGGAAAGCCACCATCGGCTTTTCGGCACCAAATTAACGTATCATTGTAGTAAATTTCGAATACGCCTTTACTTGCTGGTGCAAGTGCAACTTGCTTTAAATCGTCGAAGAAAGTTGAAAGCAACTCTTGTGCAAGCCAAGAAGCTCGCAGCATCCATTGGCAAAGCACGCAATAATGAATTGTAATGATCGGTTTTTGCATGAATTTACATAAACTTGAAGGTTGTGATTGGATTTTAGCACTGTGATTTATGATGTGGCTAGTATGAAAAAAACGGGGGTTACCCCCCGAAATTATCCAGGGAGACCTCAATCATAAGGTCAGACTTTAAGTTACGGGTTATTCACATAGTAACAACCCTTTTGTGGTAAGTTGGGGGGGAGACGTGATGAAAATTAGGATTCTAGTGATCGTTTCTATATTGACCCAAAGCTGCGTTCAAATTATCAATCCAGCGTTGTCTATTTTTAAATTCTGATTGGATTGCTTGGCGTTGAGTCGATGTTAGATCAGGATGCCAAATTGAGAATATAAGTACAATTCGGTCACGGTCGCTGCCATTATGTGCCATATGCAAATAGGAGTCATCAAAGATGGTGAGTTGATGCTCTTGCCATGAAACACGCTCGCCATTGACGTCTAGGTAACAGTCATGGGGAATATCTATGGCTAAATGCACTGTTAAGCTGTGGTTCGAAAGGCCGTAATGTGGAGTGATGGTTTGGCCTTTGGCTAATTTAGAGTAAAACACTTCGTATGGAGATGCTGTTAAGCCATAACAAGGTACTTTCTCTAAGGCTTTTTTAAGTATAGGAAAGTGCTTTGACACTGAAACGTTTTCCACTCCCTCTTTAAAAAGGGATAACGCTTGCCAGTTGTTACTGTTTGCGAGCATTGGAAATGCGCTTTCATACTCTTTACCCGACAAATAAGGCGTAAGGTGTGAAGATGCGGTATTAAACGTAGTGTGAAATTCTTTGATGATGTCGGGGATCGTAGCGTTAAAGCTTTCATACCATGCAAATTGTTCCGCAGGCCAGATAGGATGAGCACTTAGATTCGCAACGTAAAAAAGGTGTGGTGCTTGGGTTGTTTCGAAGGGTTTACTACTATATTGCACCCAGCGACCGGACTCAATGCTTGATGCTGTACCAAGGTTCTTTTCCATACACTGCCAAGCTTTTTGGAATCTCTCAAGTGTTTGAGGGGCGGTGCTATTGGCGAGTTGAAGGCGCTTAAAGCTACCTGTGAGTGCTTCACATAGGGTGTAACATACGAGTGCTGTACTGTCTTCTCCCTTCTTCTCTAATAAATGTCCAAGGTAGAGATACACTAAGTAGTTTTTAGGTGCCAGAGTAAGGCAGTGAAAGTAGGCCTTTTCACTTTCAGGTAACGCGCCAATTTGCTCTAAAATTACAGCAACCCGATAGCTTAGTTCAGCACTTTGAGGATAACTATCGATTAGCTTCGATAATAGTAATGACCAACTATTTTGTGGCTCGCACTCGAGAGTTGGCTGTAAAAGTGAGTCTATATTTAGTGGTTGTGTCTCTTCGTTTGTCATTAAAGTGGTTTCTCTTTCTATTTATTAAGAACGCCAATATCGAGTGGCAAAGTCATTCGATAGTTATTACCGGTAGGGTTAAATGGCTGTGTTCCATGCCAAAAATAAGAGGGGAAGATCACGATTTGCCCTCGTTGAGGTTTTACGGTTTTGAATGGTGGAAAATCGTAGGGTGGTGCCAGTGGTGGCCGCCCAAACTCAATGACACCATTGTTGCTATCGTCATTTGGCGTGTTGATATATAGAACTACACTAATCCAACCTGCGGGGTGAATATGGCTTACGTGGAAACCTTGCTCCGTCAGTTTGACAGACCATGAGCCTGTAATGCATTTCTCTTTGCGTAAATGAGCTAAAAAGGGATGCTCTGGATCTAAATCTAACTTATTAAGGCATTTATCTATATCTCGCAGCAGTTGAGTTCGAGCTTTGGAGATGATTTCGATATCTCTATTAAGCAAGCCTCCTGAAATTTGTGAGCCATTTACTAAGGTTTGTTCACTTGGTGCTTGTTTGCCTTGATGAAGTGTTAGTAAGCATGACTCCAACGCTTTAAGAAAGTCTTCAGTGTCTTGATAGCCGCTCGGAGCACCTAAGGTTGTGGTCAGAATAAAATCAGGGTTGCATAGAGCGTGGTGCTTTTTTTTATCGGTAGCTTGATATACTGCGCTTAGCCAAGCTAATGCAAGTTGTGAGTTGGGCTGTGCTTGCAACACTTTTTCGAGCAGGGATTGTGCGGTACTGAACTTTCCAAGCTGGATTGCAAATTTTGCTTGCTCACATATCCTGTCGTAATTAACGACTATCTTATTGGCATTATCGAAATGCTCAAAGGCTGCATTTAGCTCATTGTTTGTGGCCGCTAGACGTCCTCTTAACGCGAGTAATGTTGCTGAAGTATCTGCGTAACCCGACGCCTGTATACATTCCTCACATAACTTGTACTGATTGGTATTCCAGTACAGTTCAGCTAGGCACTCTATGAGTTCTAGGCGGTTATTTGCTGACTCCATCACGGTTAGTAAACTGGTAGCAAAAAGCTGATGCTGCCCACTTTGCCAATAAAGCTCGTTAATTGCTTTATGTATGATTGGATTGTATGGGGCTTGCTTCAATGCCAGATTGTAGGCTTGTTGTGCTTGTTCAAATTGACCATTAGCAAAAAAGCAGTCACCGAGGTTGTAAAGCGGTTCATAGTGCTCAGGTGCTTTTTGATGTACAAATTTAAAGCATTGAATTGCTTGGTCAAATTTAGCCTGTAACTTATAGCAAAGGCCTAAATTGTGTATTGCCCGAAAGACAACCGGAGAGTGTTGGGGAACTTGTTGATAGTAACTGATCGCCTCACTAAGGTTTCCTCTTGTTTTTTCAACGTCCCCGAGTATTTTGGTGAGTTGTCCAGAATCATCTAGAGATTGTCCTTTGAGTGCCCATTGACTTGCCATGTCGAGCCGGTTTTGTTCAAGATACAGCAGCGACAAGTTTTTAAGTAAATCTAGATTTTTGGGCTCAGCTTCATACAGCGCAAGGTAATGGGCTTCTGCTTGGTGTAAATCACCCGATAGCCAGTAACATTTGGCTAGATGAGTTAAGATTTCAGTTTTAAGTGGGGCGAGTTTCGCGGCATCACTTAATGAAGTTATTGCGCTTTGCCACTCGGCTAGTGATTTATAGCAAATTCCCAAAAGGTAATGCAGATCGGGGTGAGGCGAGTCAATAAAAGGCTGTAGCTTAGTTAACGCTTGTTGATATTGTTTTTGTTGGATCAATTTAAAAGCATCTTGAACTGCAATAGTAATTTCGGGCGCTTGCTTCATATTATTTTTTCTTAAACGGTCAATTTGACTGAGCTGCATACTTTTTATTTTAGCCAAACTCGACTTAGTTGCGAGTAGGGTGTTGTTATTTTTAAGTTTTGTTGGTTTTGATTAATTTTTTAGTAAACGCGATGGAAAACTTAGTAACTTACTGTAGATTAAGGGACTTATACAGCAACAACAGAAAAGGGAGCCGAAGCTCCCTAGTCTTTCAGTATCAACTGATTAGAACGTGTACACAGCACTCACGAAGTAACGTGGGCCAATTACGTCATACAACTCTGGGAATGTATTGGCTTGTTGCTGAGCATCACCTAGAGCTGTTGGTTCGGTGTCTAGCGCATTTTTAACACCAAATGTTGCTTGTACATGGTCTGTGAAGTGATAGCTTGCGCTAAGATCAAGGTACCATACAGCTTTAGATGTAGGCACAATTTCGTTTTCGCCAGTGTCATCATCAACTTCGCTCATATATCGCACTAGTGCTGACACGCTTAAGTCACCTGAAGTCCAAGTGAAGCGGTTATTACTCTGAAACTCTGGTCGAGGGGTAAGACATGTGTTACCGAATTTACCTTCACAGTAATTAGTTTCTGTAAAGCCAACACTTGCTGTTTTAAAGTACTCATCAAGAATGGTGTTCTTTGAATTAATACTCAATGTTGATCCATTCTCGCCGATACCAAAGTCAAGCTCAGTCCTCCAATTGAAGTTAACGTCATAACCCTTAGTACCTAGTTCAGCTATGTTAGCATTGAGTGCCGTCACAAGGTCTACGTTGCCATCAGGACGACGAGTAATCGCTTGACAGAACTCAGAGCTTGGATCTTTAAGCTGGTTGTAACAAACATCCAGAATATTGTTTACGCCACCACCTAGTACATCGATAGCATCATCAATTTGAATATCGAAGTAATCGATAGTCACGTCAAAGTTTTCTGTAGGTGTAATAACAAGACCTAGCGTGACCGTTTCCGATGTTTCTTCCTTCAGCTCTGGGTTTCCGCCAAAGCTCCCCTCGATTTGCGCGTTTGCTTGCTCGAATACACCGACTTGAGAAGATGCAACACCGTGAGCTTCACAAAGTGATCTATCTGTTTTTCCTTCTACGAAACCATCAACGCTACATGGATCGGTTGCGCTTGGGAAGCCATTTGCTGCGCCTTGGAATAGTTCTGAGATGTTAGGTGCACGTACAGATTCTTGATAACCCGCGCGGAACGAAACGTATTCATTCACTTTCCAGTTTAGCGTTGTTGCAAATGAAGAGACGTTACCAATGTTTGAATAGTCAGAAAGACGCCCTGCAAACCATAGTGTAATGTCTTCAGCAAATGCCGCATCTGTCACTAATGGAATGTCGATTTCTGTGAAGATTTCATCAACACTATAGCTACCAACGGTTGGCTCACCAGCGTTAAAGCCCAAAACATCACCAGATGCTAAGAATTCATCAGGACGGAAGCTCGAATCATCAAAGCGGCTTTCGTAGCCAATTACGAAACCTACCGGCAAATCAGCAGATGGCACGGTAAATGGTAATTCACCAGCAAAATCGACGTGGAAGATCTCTTGTTTGATATTTGTTACGTTAGATGCACCAACGTTGATAAAATCAATCGCCGCTTGTGAAATATTACCTTCACCGAATATGTTCAATGGTGCACAACCGCCAGATGTATCTTGACATGCGCTACCGTCATCAGTAACTAAAATTGCTTGTCTGAAGCGTGTTTCAGAAACGTCATTATTAAGTAGATTAGAGCGATCTAGTTCAGAGCGGCTGTAGTATGCGTTGTAAGCCCAATCACCAATAAAACCATCAACACCTACTAACACTCGCATAGCGTTACGTGTATCAATTGATTGACGTGGCCCGTTTTCAACCATACGGCGACCAATTGTAGCGAATGTAAAGTTACCATTAGCGTCAAGTTGACTAACCATGTTACCTGTTGGTTCACCTTCAGCATCAAGTTCAGGTACTAACGCTTTCATTGCGGCTTGAACATCTGCACCAAAGAATGGGCTGTCAGGGTTAACCACCAAGCCATTTACGAACGCTGGAGTTGGCGCTAGCTGTGATGGTACTTCGTTGCGAATAAATGATAATTCACTATATAAGCGAGTTTCATCATTGATGTAATAGTGTGCAAAAGAGTTAAGCGTTAAGCGCTCTTGTGGAAGTTGTAGGTAGTTATCAGGGGCATAGTTAAATGCATCGGCTGATGTATACGGTAAGCCTTCACCATTAGGACCAAAGCGGCCTAGAGTTGTACCGTTAGGAAGCGTAGGGCCGGAAAATATACGAGTGCCAGGAATACCTGATGAGCCACCAGGCACTAAACCTGTATCGCCTTCCGTGAGCGTTACGTTAGTAAAGTCTCTATCACCCTGAAAGATTGACTCACGTTTGGCGTAACCAATATAAACAGTTGCATTACCTTTACCGTCGGCAAAGTTTCCACCTAAGGTAAGGTCAGTGTTGAACTTTTCACCATCGCCCTCTTCTGTGATGTCGTATAACGCAGAAATTTCTGCACCTTCAAAGTCATCTTTCAAACGGAAGTTTACAACACCAGCCAGAGCATCAGAACCGTATACCGCACCTGCACCACCAGTGATGATGTCTACGCCTTCAATAAGAGACGCAGGGATAGTGTTTAAGTCGACAACACCTGTTTGTGTTGCTGGGACCCAGCGACGACCATTAACAAGAACAAGAGTACGCTCATCGTTTAAACCGCGTAAGTCAACACGAGCAGTACCATCACCCGGGTTATTTGAGCTTGGGCCAAAAGAAGGAACTGTCAATGGTAGCTCGGCAAGCTTTTGCTCAACGTTTAAGTTACCCGACATGGCAAATTCAGAACCGTCTAGTTCGATAACTGGTGTTTTAGCAGTTAAAGCAACACGTTGAATACGAGAACCTGTAATAGAAATTCTTTCGACTTCTTCATTAGCACCATCAGCTGCTTCTTCGGCTGATGCTTGGATGCTTAAACTTCCGCCGATTAGGCACGCAGAAGTGATAAGCATACTTAACTTAGAACGCTTGAATTGTTTCATGATATCCCCTGATAGGTTTGTTTTAGATACCCTCGGCAAGTTTAATAACTCATCACAAAGGCTTATTAGTATCACGACGAAGTTATGACGGAAGCTTGGAATATGCCAGTTGAGATACGTAAGGCGATGGGAATCAGTGACGACAGGCGAGAAAAAAAAGATCAAATTTAATTTGCAGATTACATAGTGACAATCTATAACAATAATATGTTAACTATTGTGAAATAGGATACAAAGTATTAGTATCCTTGTTAACCTGTTGATGTGTTTAAGGTGATGAATGAAAAGAGTGACGATCTCTATTCCTAGCTATTTGTCTGAGCTTGGCGTCGAAATAAGTACAAAATTAAAAGAAGTCGCAGTTTGTTCCCAGTTTGTTTATTATCAATCTATTGTTGATGTTTTGGAAACTATCTCGACGGGTGAAATCGACTGTTTGTTAATTGATATTTCACATGATATTGACCTGGGAAAGCAAGAATCAATCATAAAAAATTTTGACTCTGTGCCAACTATTAAAATAACGACAGATGTTAAATTAAATGCTTCTACAACAATGAGTGTTGATGGGAAAGATACAGAAGGTGCTCTGATCACCAATATTCTTCAGCTGGCATTCTTGGATTCTAAAGAAGCTTCATCGGAATTTGTCCCGAATCAAAGATTGATTGTAAAAGACTCGGGGCATATTCATGTGATAAAAGTGGAAGACTTAGCTTGGGTTGGTGGTGCGGGAAACTATGTTGAACTTCATATGATCAATCGGCAGCGTTCAATCTTGCATAGGGACACGATGTCATCAATGGAAAAAAGTCTTAAAACCTTTGGCTTTTCTAGGATCCATAAGTCTTCACTCGTTAATTTAAATGCTATCAGTGAACTTAAGACAAGAGATAATGGAGATTACGACGTTATTCTAGAAAACGGAGATTCACTCCACCTTTCGAGACGTTATAAACAAAACTTGTCCTCTCTTTTGCAGCCAACATAAGCTGACTGTAGTGTCAGCTTACTCCTTTGGCAAAATGGACGAATTCACTAAAGATAGAGTCTTTAATTAGTCTGTCAGGTGTGAAGGCGTAATAGTTTTGATACGTACTTTCGATAGTGCCAATGAGGCAGACATCATAGTGCCGTTGCAATTCTGATTTTATCGAAAGAGGGGCAGGAAAAATGCCAAACCCCTGTTGACCTAATGCCTTCATCAAGGCACTGTCATCCACATGACCTGCGACTTTTATTTCTATATTTTGCTCTTGCAGCCAGAATTGAATCGAGTTTGTTACTGGGCTGTGTTTCGCGGGAAGAATGATTGGTTGCGCTTGTAATGACTTTGGGTAGTTTGCCCTAAGTGCGTCACAACTAGAAATTGAACCATAAAAGCCAATCTGGCTTTTGCCTATCTCGTGACAAAATACCTTAAATGGCATATTACTATCAAGTGGTTTGTCCGCAAGTACGATATCGAGTTTATGCATCGCCATCTGAGCCAATAATTCCGACTGCTGACCATCGATACAGTGCAAGTTGGCAACTTGCTCATTTTCTATCAAAGGCGCAAGCCACTTTGATACTAACGATTTTGGAATAGCATCTGAGATACCTACTTTTAATGTGCGATGTATGGCTGTTGCACCATCTTGTGTTGTTTCTAACCATTCTTTGGCAATCGAAAACATATCGTCCGCATACTGCTTGGTCAAAATGCCGAAGTCAGTCAACCTGAGTCCTCTTCCTTCTCTTATAAATAAAGGTTTCCCTAGCCGATCTTCTAAGCTTGATAGTTGCGCGCTGATGGTTTGAGGCGTCAAATGAAGGACTTTGCTTGCACCTGCGATGCTGCCTTCATTGCTTACTTGCCAAAAATAGTAAAGGTGGTTGAAGTTTATGTTCATACTGTTCGTAAAAATCTTGGGTTTAACCGGGGAGAATCAGGAATTTTCTGCGTTTAACAGTAGCTAATTCGAACATTTTAAGCAAGTATAAGTTCTTTTGTAATCGCCTTTCGGAAGGTGAATAGAAAAACAGAACTTGACTTGTGGATGGTGTAGGTATTGAAGGCTATTAAACGTTAACTGTAAGGACCAGCTCGACGTCCACAAAAATATGAAAGGTTTATATTTGATGTAAAGAGCATCGTACTATAATGCTCTTTGGTTTCCAGTTAGTCTAGTGAATTTGGCAGCTTGTGATATACAGCGTTTTACAGTTCGACGACGGCATCCCACCTGCTATGTCCTTTGTCTTATTCTGCGGTAATATTTTGTCAGTATCTAATTCTTTTAGTTTTTTGGATTTTAGACTTAGTTTCACTTTTTACTCCTTTCGAATAGTTGGTTAGCAAACTTAGATTCGTTTGTTTTTTGAATAATGTCAACTCAGCTTACTGTAAAAATCATCCAAAAATATAGAAATATTATCAATCGGATAAAAATTAAAGCGAATTTTAGTTCGTAAAAATCTTACTTTAAGTTAGATATAATCAGCTTTTTTCTTTTTTTGAACATTAGTAGATTTGATCTCACGGCACAAACAAGTAGTAGTTGAGAGAATGTACCGGATAGCGTAAGCGTTTTTAGTTCGAGTCATTCTCAGTTTCAACAAAGTTATATTTGATGCGATTGTCTGAGGTAATGATGAAATTGAACCTTGTTGGTGTAAATGAGCCGATAGCGGTGTCTAGTAAAGTCACTTTTTCTAAAGCAATAAATGAAGCGTTGTGCGGCTATGCAAACAATATTCGAAAAATAAATGTACGAATTGAAAAACACGTGGACAAGCAGATTGGCAAGTTTACCTTATGCCAAATTGAGCTTTTATTACCCGGATTACCAACATTAAAGGTCAAGGCAAAAGGTAAAACTTTGCTGCAGGCATTAAATCGGGCATTACGCAATTGCAAGCAAATCTTAAAACAGAATTATTTTAAACTCGGTTAGTTTTCAGTACCGAGTGATTCCATTCCCAAGCACTTGCAGCGGCAAGGAAGCCGCGCAATTTTTCTTAACGATCCTCGATAAATTACCGATATGTAGGTCAAAGGAAATCATATTGGCCAAAGACAATGAACGTGAACTTTTTAATTCACTTAGAAGCTAAATCAACCACGAGTAAGATGGAGCAGAAAACCAAGGTTGAAGAAGCGACAGAATCTAAACCACTCAGACTATCAGAAAAAGATATGTCTAAGTTATCTGGAGAAGAGGTAAGAGAGGAGCAGGAAGAAGCTCCACTACCACCCCACATTCAAAAAATGGTTGAAAAGCTAGAAGAACTCAGAGAGAAAATAAAGGAAGCGCAAAAATTACTCGAAGAGCTAAAAGCAAATGACGCTTATTCAGATGAAATGAAAGCGGAGCTAGTTACACAAAAGCTTGAATATATTTTACGTATGCAGAATCAAGTTATTGAACTAACCAAAAATATCCAAAAAGCTTTAAAAGAAGCTGGGATAACCGCTCCTGGCATTTTGCTTAAAGCGTTAGCTTAAAAATCCAACCAACAATATTTTACCTTGCGCCATATTTGGACGTTGGCAACATAAATCGATGCGCATGTTTGCTGCGGACTTATACAAGCGTTTTAGCTTAGGAAAAGGCTTAGTGACCAACTGTAGGGTTTTTACTCTAAGGCTCCTTCTGGTTATACCATCTAGAAATGCATAAGACGTAGAGTTTAGTGCTGAGTGGCAGGCGGTTAACATGTTGTCTGTTATCTGATGTTGATGAATCGCTTCAAACCCTGCTTGATCAGTTAGATTCCCTGTGGATGCGGCAAGCACACAGACCGAATACACATCAAATATTCCGATTGCGCGAACTTTCTGGCTGCTAGGATCTTCGTATGCGACCATAACACAAGGAAGGTTATCGGGATCATATTCCATTTGATGTACCTGATAGAGTCTCAGCTCTGTATCAATATGTTTGTTCATTAGTTTTTCAAGTTGACCAACTTGAGGCAAGGGCACGCCTTTATGTAGCGTATGAATTTCTCTTGTTTTGCTGCTTTCTTCCGCGGCTTTGACCAGCGGCATGATTTTGTTATGAAGGTCGTCGTCAGCAAACGGCTTTGACAGTACAAACGCCGCTCCATAGTCAAGGGCGAGCTTAATTTGCTCACGATCGTCGACAGTCGTTACCATCGCCATAGTGACATCAAGCTGTTTTTGTTTAATTGCTTTGACGAGAGCGAGTCCTGAAATATCGGGCATATGCCAGTCGGTCAATACAATATCTGGATGCCAAGAACCGATAATCTTTAATGCTTCTTTTGCGCTTTGTGCTTTCTTTATCAACAGCTTGCGATATCTAAAACGCACTAAACCGCGACGAATAATCTCAAGTGTTGCTGCACTGTCATCCACGAGCAATATCTTCACACATTACCACTTTATTGAAAAATATAGATTTATTATAGGCACGATTTTTAACCAATACTAAAATGAAAGTAAGAAAATAATGAGTGCGTAATATGTTTCTAGGCAAACTACCAGTTGATGTATTTATCTATATGGCGGTGAATATCGGGCTACTGATATTAGCTTTTTGGTTTTATATTTTGCTGTTAATCCTTCGAGAATTTAGATTGTTTGCAAAGGCTGCTGGTGGAGCTGGGACATCCAACGCAGAGCAACAGTATCTGCTTCAGCATTGTCGTGATGCAATTAACAAGTCAATGAAGTTTGTCGAAGATAACCAACACACCATTCAAGAATTGGCTAACTTACAAATCCACTTAGAGCAGCAATTAGCTGAGGTTAAACGCTCAACACAGGATCATATCTCGCCAGAAGAGCAAACCCGCATGGATGATTTAAATAGTAAGTTACTTAAATCGCACCGGCTAATAAAAAAACTTCGAGGAGATTTGTCGAAAAGTTTAGAGCGACTTAAGCAAACGAGAAGAAAACTATATGACCAATATGAGTCTACAGAGGAACTACAAAAAGAGAATGACACATTAAAGCAGCAGCTAGAAGCCTCTAAGTCTGTGGGAGGTACGTCCGAGCAAGAGCTAGAGCAACTGGTCGCAACCTTTGAAAAAGAGCGCCAAGATATGTCTCAAACTATCAATGAATACAAAAGACAAATTGCCGAACAAAGTCAGGCTCTGCAACAGCTAATGGTTCAAGAACAAGAGGTTGAAGATGGTCCAAAGTTGCAAGCTATTCAAAAAGAGTTAGAGCAAACCCGAGAAGCACTTGAGCACTTGTCCAAAGAGAAGAAATTTATAGAAAGCCGATATTTGGAAGTCGTCAAGAATCAAACCAAATAGTTAACAAAGTGTTTTATTTCTCGTGACATTAGTCTTGAGTTTGTGTAAGGTTTAGGCACTCACATTACCTGTTTTGCTTTTTATCTTTTGAGATTTTCTTCACTTGAAAAGTGACGAAAAAGATACACTCACTCGATTTCAAACTCTATCAAGTGACGTAAGCGCTAGTTGAGTGAATAGCTGTGAAAAGTACTTGTAAAGTGCATATTTCTCAATAACAAAGGCAATGGTAAAAGGATTATTTCATGGCCTATATTCCAGATACAAGTGCTCAAGATTCTGAGGTTGAAAGACCTAAAAAAAATAAAATATTGATAGCGGTAGCAAGTATTCTCATATTAATTACTGTTTTCTTTTTTGCACCAATTGTTGAGCAATGGGCAAGCGGTCAAACAGCAGTTTCAAGCGATAAAATTCATATTTCAGCTGTTAAACAAGGTGACTTTGTTCGCGATATTTCTGTTCAGGGAAAAGTCGTCGCAGCACGGCGTCCGACAATATATAGCCCTGCTCAAGGGACTGTTACCTATTTGGTCGAATCGGGAGATAGCGTTATTGAAGGCCAAACCCTTGCCGTAATAGATAGCCCGGAATTAAAGAGCGAGTTTGCACAGCATCAAGCTAAGCTAAATCAGTTAGATACTGAACTTCAGCGACAGATCATTCAGGCTAAAAAACAAGACTTAGCGCAGGAAAACTATTTAGGTAAGGCTACCGTTGTATTGAATGCAGCTAAGCGTGAAATGCGTCGCTCTGAAGATGGTTTAAAAACTCAAGTTGTCAGTGATATTGATTATCAAAAAGCCAAAGATGATCTCGAAAATGCGCTGCGGGAATATCGCTTAGCAATTAAAGAAGTTGAATTGCAAAAAGAAAGTCAGAAGTTTGAGATTCGGACCAAAGAGCTTGAACTTGAGGCACAAAAAGTCAAAGTAGCTGAGCTTGAAAGGCAAGTCGATGCGCTTAAAGTTGTCTCACCAGTAGGGGGGCTCGTTGGTAATTTAGTAGTCGAGCAAAAAAATTCTGTGGCTAAAAATCAGCCACTATTAAGCGTAGTCGACCTCTCCAAATACGAAATAGAGGTACAAATACCTGAGAGCTATTCAGATGATTTAGCTTTAGGAATGTTAGCCGAGGTTAACCTCAATGGTGATGTTTATAGTGGTGAAATCGTTGCCATTTCGCCTGAAATTGAAAATGGCCGCGTTGCCGGAAAAATCCGATTTAGAGACGACACAATTCAGGGATTAAGGCAAAACCAAAGGTTAACAAGTCGAATTGTACTCGAACAAAAAGAAAATATTGCCTACCTACCACATGGTCAATATTTGGAAGCATACAATGGCCAGTTTGCTTATGTGGTAAAAGAAGGCACGGCTGTCAAAACGCCAATAAAGATTGGATTGAGAAGTATTGGACAAGTAGAAGTACTATCGGGGCTTAATATCGGCGATCAGGTTATCACCTCTGACGCACGAATCTTTAAAGATGCCCCTAGTGTGAAAATAATTCAATAAAGGAGCTGCAACATGCTATCCATGCGCCACCTATCAAAAGCTTACTATACAGACACAATAAAAACTCAAGCTTTGCAGCCATTTGACTTGAGTATAGAGCAAGGAGAATTTGTCGCCGTTATTGGTCCTTCAGGCTCGGGCAAAACAACCTTTTTAAATATCACCGGCTTATTAGAGGACTTCTGCGATGGCAGTTATGAGCTGGATGGTGTCAATGTTGAAAAGTTAAGTGATAAAGCCAAGTCAAAGCTGCGTAATGAAAAAGTCGGCTTTATTTTCCAAAGCTTTAATTTAATTCCTGAGTTAAACCTTTACGATAATGTTGATATGCCCTTACGCTATCGCAAATTATCATCAAAAGAGCGCCACGAGCGGATCATGGATGCGTTGAATAAAGTGGGTCTTGCATCACGCAAAGCGCATTACCCATCGCAACTGTCTGGAGGTCAGCAGCAACGGGTAGCAATTGCTCGAGCGATAGCTGGTAAACCGTCCTTTCTACTCGCCGATGAGCCAACGGGCAACTTAGATAGTAAAATGGCCGATGGTATTATGGAACTGCTCAAAGATATCAATGCGCAGGGAACAAGCATTGTGATGGTGACTCATGATGCTCAACAGGCGGCAAAAGCTCAGCGTATTATTGAAATCCGTGATGGTATGTTGAGCGAGAGAAAGAACTTCGATAAGGCCATTGCTTAAGGATAAGTTATGCTTAGTTACTATCTCAAATTAGCGCTTATCTCATTACGGAAAACGCCTTTTTTATCGTTGTTAATGATTATGACAATCGCGATTGGAATTGGCGCAGCAATGACAACTTATACAGTGAGTTATCTGCTACAAAAAGATCCGATCCCTACAAAAAGTGATCGCTTGTTTAATGTTCGATTGAATAGCTATGGCCCAGATAAGCCGTTCAATATTTCCCAAGGGAAAGAAGTTCCACCTTTTATTCTTACTTATCAAGATGCAGTAAATCTACAAGATGCGAAACAGGGCGTTAATCAAACGCCTCTTGGTAGTTTCAAAATGATGACTCGCACCACAGAGCAGTCAATCACTGAAGCGAAAATGACCCCAATTAGAAGTGCATACCGTGATATGTTCAACATGTTTGAGGTGCCGTTCAAGTTTGGTGGTGCATGGGATGAGATTGCCGATCAGGATGGGCTGCAAGTTGCAGTGATCAGTAGCGAGCTGAATGATAAATTATTTGGTGGAGAAAACTCCGTCGGTAAGTCATTGCTCTTAGGGGACTTGCAGTACCGAGTGGTTGGTGTTACCGACGATTGGTATCCCATCCCCAAGTTTTTTGATTACAGAACTCGTGCATTCAACAAACCTAGAGACGTTATTGTCCCGTTTCAAACGCAAATCAATAACGAGTTGTGGACTGGCTCAGACGTGTCTTATCAATGCTGGAAAGAACCCGCTGATGACTCATTTTCGGCAATTTTAGCATCTGAATGTGTGTGGGTTTCGTATTGGGTGGAATTAAGCTCCGCTTCAGAGCGTGATAATTACATGGACTTTTTGGTTAATTACTCGATGGAACAAAGAGAGTATGGTCGCTTTTTACGAGAGCCTTTACATCAGTTATTTAATGTGAAGGAGCAATTAATTGAAAGAAAAATTATCAAAGATGATGGCAATGTAGCAGTGTGGCTTGCATTTGCATTTCTTGCGGTTTGTCTGCTGAACTGTATGGCAATGATGGTCGCAAAGTTTCATGGTAAAGCAGGTGAGGTTGGGCTTCGTAGAGCGGTTGGGGCTTCTAAGCAAGATATTGTCGCTCAGTTTACTGTTGAGACCTGTATTATTGGGCTATTGGGCGGGATACTTGGGCTGCTACTTGCGCAAATTGGCTTGAGTGTCACTGCGCAATTATACAGTCATCTTTATGCTGAGATGCTTGAAATGACCACAGGCATCGTCATCATGACGATTGCATTGGCCGTGGCGAGTGCTGTAACTTTTGGTTTGCTACCGACTTTACATGCGGCAAAAGTACAACCATCTAGTCAGCTAAAAAGCCTGTAGGAGCATGACCATGAGAGATTTGTTGCCAATTTTAAAAACCTTAAACAAAAATAAGGCTTCTCCGCTACTACTGATATTGCAAATTGCGCTGACATTTACAATTTTGGTTAATGCCATTTATATGATGGTGCTTAAAGAACAAGAATTGGTGCAACCTACAGGGTTGGCCGAGAACCAGTTGTTCAGTTTTAGAACTAATTTTGAAGGTAGCGATGACGAAAAAAATGCAGCTCTTGATACCGACCTTGCCGATATCCGTGCACTAGCCAGTGTTGAAAGTGCTAGTACGATAACCAGTTTGCCACTCATTAATTGGGGGCGTTCACTCAATGTCGCGTTGACGCCTGAAAAGGAAGCTCGGATTACTCATGCTGGCTATTATGGTTCTGACGACACCATTGTAGATACGCTTGGACTAAGGGTGGTTGCAGGTAGAAACTTACAACATAACGATGTGGTGCATACGTATTTTGACGGCCATATGGAATCAGCCAGCGTGTTAATTTCGCAGGATTTGGCTCATAAAATCCGTCCTAACGATTGGCGCAGCGTTGTTGGAGAAACCATTTACGTTGCATTTGTGCCGCAGAAAGTGGTGGGAATAGTAGAGACAATGAAGTCACCTTGGCGGTTTTGGTACGCTTACGATATGACTGTAATAAGTTCGGTTAGAGAACATTATGAAGAAAGCATCATAGTAGTAAAAGCAAAACCTGGCCAAAGAGAAGTTGCAATGGAAGAAGTTCAAGCCTTAATGCTTACAAAGCCTGGTCGTCAACTTGATGCCTTTAAATCCTTCGAGCAAATAAAAACGGAAAACTTACAAGCGGATTATGCGGTGAGCCAAACGCTAAAAGCGGTGATCGCAGCTCTGGCGTGCGTAACAATGCTGGGTATATTTGGGCAGGCAAGATACACCGTTTATAAACGTCGTAAGCAAATCGGTACTCGTCGTGCACTTGGGGCAACTCAGGCCGATATTCTACGTTACTTTATGATTGAGAATGCGGTGGTGTCTTTATTTGGCATTACACTGGGCATAATCATCGCAATCACTGCGAATATTTATTTGGTTAATTACTTTGGGCTCACCAGTGTACCCAGTGATTATTTGATTGCAGGTGCGGTAGTAATGTTGCTCGCAGGTCAGTTGGCGGTGACTTACCCTGCTATGGTTGCTGCAAGAGTGCCGCCAGCTATCGCAACTCGAACAGCATAGCTACACACTCCGCGCTTACCGCTGCTATTTCAAGCCCTCTGTTACTTTGCTAAAATGGCAAACGGAGGCTTGAAATTACTATGCTTAAAATCTCAAATAATGTCACTCTAGCAGAGTGGGAAATCGATATTTCCGCTATTCGCGCCCAAGGTGCGGGTGGGCAAAACGTCAATAAAGTCTCCAGCGCCATTCATCTTAGGTTTGATATCAATCGCTCAACACTGCCTGACTTTTACAAAGCGCGTCTACTTGCACTTAAAGACTCTAGAGTGACCAAAGAGGGTGTCATTGTGCTTAAAGCACAGAGCTTTCGTACTCAAGAGCAAAATAAGGAAGATGCCTTGGAGCGGCTAAAAACACTGATCCTAGAAGCCACTAAAGTTGAAAAAGCACGCAGAGCAACCAAGCCAACAAAAAGCTCGCAAAAGAAACGTCTGAATCAAAAGACCAAACGTGGCCAAACCAAATCACTGAGGGGGTCAGTGAACTGGTAAAGTGCCTAATTAAATTTCATGTTACTTCTTTTTTCAATTCAAAGTACCTAAATAACCTGAGGTTTGGATAAGGAATGAGTTCTCTCATTGTTTTTAACTCACGTTAAATTATTTCCCTATCTAGCTGGGGATAACTCCGCTCTCGTGTACTGTTACTGCTCTGGTACCTACATTCGGTAGGTAAGACGAATTTACACAGCGATAGCAGGCTATTGGATGTGAATTCAACGCAGTTAACGCTAAAGCTGGCTGCTAGAAAGGCATCAATTATCCGAAGCTCAGATTAAATGGCAAAGCTGGAGGCGATGAATAAAGCTGCAAGTTTAAGGAAGAATTCATCATAATGTTATAACTAAAACTCCTAAGCTTACGGCTATGATTACACTGAGATGAAATTTTTTAACTTTATCGTGAGGTATAGGTGTAATTGAACTTACCTCTAATTCCACTTTAAGAGCACATGAGCGTGCAATCGCTGCGAATTGTTCTAGTTGCTTTTGACCTGCAACAAGCGCTTGATGATTTCCAATACAGAAAACGAGATATGCTAAAACTATTGCGATAGCCTCTACATGTGTTGAACTCGATGGTATTTTACCACCTATAGCGAATCCACACATCGCTAACGTTACGACGCTAAAGTAGCCCCAAAGTTTGTCGACTTGAGAATATTGTATTTGGTAAATATTTATTGCTTCAAATGCATGTTTTAGGTCGCACATAGTAGGTTCCGAATAATGATAAAGCCTGTAAAGGTAGCATAGTTCATGAGGCTGTTATCTACTGTATTTTTTGTTCATAAAGCTCCAAGTCTGAACCACGAAAAATCATTTTATTTTCTCTAATTAGTTAAGCATTTGCGTTTTTAACCTATTTTAAGTGTGGGTTGTAACTAATTTTAATTCCTTATATTTCAAAGTTATAGTCTACACATCCAAATTTTTCACAAAAAGTGTTTGCTTTTTAGTCTGCAATGTTAAAAAGTAACAATGTTATCTTGATTTTTTGTTAGTAAGTAACATGTGATGTGTTGGGGGCGTTTAGAGCACGTCGCTGTGTGGTAGGTTTTTGGGCTGTGGTGCTAGTGATGGCATTGCTGGCTTTTTCACTGGTTTTTAAAAAGAAGAAAGGAACAATAAAATGTCAAAACTAGTCACCGATATTGGTAAACATAACCCTAAACGAAGCAAACTGAGCCTTGCGGTTTCGTCTGTACTTTTTGGGCTTTCTCCACTTTGGGTTGCCGCTGAAACTGTGGGTCAAAATGACAGCGATGTCAAAGTCTCAGAACAGAATGAAGCGGTTGAAGTCATTGAAGTTCGCGGGATCCGAGGCAGTATCAATAGCGCCCAAAACATTAAGCGCTTCGCTGATACGGTCAAAGACGTAATTACGGCGTCAGATATCGGGGCATTACCAGACAAATCGGTGACTGAAGCGCTACAGCGTGTGCCGGGTGTTACGATTGAGCGATTTGCATCATCCGATGACCCTAAACATTATGCCGATGAAGGTACCGGCGTGCTGGTTCGTGGCCTAGACAGGGTTCGCTCTGAGGTGAATGGCAGAGACGCTTTTAGTGCAAATCCGTCAGGCGGTTTGAGCTATGAAGATTTTCCTGCTGAATTGCTAGGCGCAGTGGAAGTGGTTAAAAACCAAACTGCGGATCTTATTTCAGGCGGTATATCCGGGACGGTAAACCTCATCACCCGCAAACCATTTGACTCTGATGAGAGGCTTATTTCGTTCAATGTAAAGGCCAACTATGGCGACTTTAGAGAAGAAGTGACGCCTTCGTTTTCAGCGTTGTTTTCCGACAGTTGGGAAACCAGCGCAGGTAAGTTCGGATTTTTAATTGCGGCTTCTTCATCAGAATATCAGACTCGAGGAGATGGTGTTGGCCTTGGCAATTTCCACTCTCGAGGCGATTCCTTTATTCCTACCTTGGATCAATGGGGTGGCATAACAGGCGTTGATCCGTCGTCGCCTGTAGATGGCCCCGCTTTACCAGGGCAACCAGCTGGCAGTGTATGGCATGTGCCTGTTGCTATCCATATGAGCACAGCAACTAATGACCGTGAACGTACCGGCTTAACCTCTTCACTGCAGTGGGCAAATGCCGATGAGACTATAGTTGCGACATTAGAGCACATTCGCTCAGAAGCGTCTCTTGAGTGGAACGAGCGCCAAATAGGACAAGCAGCTCAAGGCTTTAAAGGTTTTATGGGGTCTTCACAAAATTGGACTGAAAGTACGGAAAGTGGCCATCCACTAACTACAGATGATGGTTTTGTGACTTCCGGTATCGCTCTTGGCGTGAGCCCAGAAACACCGTTCTTTTATCGTAGCCGCTGGAATTACAACGAAAATACCGTGAAGGACACTTCATTTAAGCTAACGTTAAAACCAATAGATAGGTTGACTGTCGATTTTGATTACCAGCGGATCGACTCCGACAAAGAAGTGCAAAACTACAGTATGTCGGGTCAAACACGGGGAAACCATGTCCACGTTGTCTCGCCTTATTTCCTCGATATGCGTGGCTCAAGGCCGACAGTAGAGTTTCTCAGTGACAATATTCTAACGGCAGGTTGGTCACCCAATGAAGATTGGAATGGACCTGTGCCTAACCTGTTTTTGGGCAGCGGTATGGAGCAGGTTGAGCGCAATACCGCAGAATCAGACAGCGTTAAACTGGATTTTAAGTATGAGCTAGACGGTCATTTCACGAGTGTTAGTTCCGGTTTTTATATGTCAGATAAAGACCTAACCGTACGAGATACGGCTTACGAGGGTTGGTCTGCAATTGGCACCCCATGGATCCAAGATGACCGGAATGCCGCCGCGGCGGTAAATCGTCCAGAATTATTTGAGCGCGTTGATTTTTCAGATTATTACAATGGTCAGGTATTACAGGGGCCAGTCAATAACTTCTTGTTCCCAAGTATGGATCTGGTGAAAAACTACGCCGAGTCTTTGCGCCAAGGTTGTCGTGATGGTTGGCACAATGCTACCAACAGTGCGGCAAACAACGGCACATGCTCTGGCACTTATGTACCTTATGAAGACAAACCCAATCGCGTTGAAGGCCCATTCGCTGCGCACAATATAAGTTCGACTAACGAGAAGCGTACTGAATTTTACATTCGCGGTGATTTTGACTTCGAGTTTCAAGACATTCCTGTGGTGGGCAACGTTGGTCTGCGCTACGTAAACTATCAACTTGAGTCTACGGGCGCTTTGGTGCAACCCGCTCTCATCAAACGTGGTGAAGAGGGGACATCACTCAATAATGTGATGCAGCAGGCAGAATATAAGCGATATTACGACATTGCAGGGGGAGAGTCCGAACTCAGTACCGTTGATGGCACAGATTATAGCACTTTGCTTCCGAGCTTAAATTTGAGTTTTGGTGTATCAGAAGACGTAGTGGTGCGATTTGGTGCATCAAAAGCGTTGTATTACCCAAGCTTAGTTGATGCCAGAAATATCAGTATTCTTAACTTGGATTACACTCGCGTGCTACAAACTCCCGGCGCTGATTACGACGAGGCAACTAACCCCGTTGTTGGGCTAGACGATATCAGTCTAACGGCGCTTTCAGGGAATCCTTATTTAGAGCCTGAAGAAGCAATCAATATCGATTTAACTACCGAATGGTATTTCGCGTCCGCAGGTTATGTAACGTTAGGGCTATTCCACAAAAAGCTAGATAATATAATCCGTAGCCGCGCCTTTGATCTTGATGTGTCTTATGGCGGCGAAGATTATGATGTCTCTGCTTACGGCCCTGCTAACACGGGCTCTGGCACCATTCGTGGGATGGAGTTTTCCTACTCACAATTCTACGACATGTTACCGGGTGCATGGAGCGGTTTAGGTTTGCAACTTAACTTTACCTATATCGATCAAGATGGACTTGAAGATCCAAATGAAGTCTCTAAAGGCACGCTTGGTTTCGATGAAAATGGTAACCCGCTGAGCGATAATCGGAATACCTTCCGAGTGTTTGGAGGTTTGCCGCTACAAGGTTACTCTGACCAAAACTTTAATATCATCGGTATGTATGAGTACGAGGATATTTCTTTTCGCCTTGCATACACTTGGCGCTCTGAGTATTTGCTCACACTTAGGGAGTCTGAAGAGTATGTCCCTGCCTATGCAGAGGCGTCAGGTATGATGGACGCAAGCTTGTATTACACCATCAACGACCATTGGAAAGTGGGTTTTGAAGCCAGCAATTTATTGGATACGGAAACCAAAACCAAGTATCAGATGGACCAAGCTGGGACAAAAACGCAGGCACTCAACTTTACCACGGATAGGCGTTTCGCATTGAGCGTCCGTGCGACTTTTTAATGTCAGCAAGGGCCAAGTGCAGCTTGGCCTGATACCAATCGCAGTGAGTCAATGTGCTATTTTGACGTGGGGAATTAATGTTTAAACTCAAGGATTTGAATATACGATGGCAATATTAGCGAAAGGCACTGGCGACCCACAACAACTAGAAGATGGCGGCTGGGATATTCTCGCAGAGCAGGTAAGTTTGCCAGTTGCAGTGATAAAGCAAGACGCCATCAGCCACAACGCGAATTGGATGGCGAATTTTGCAAAGGAAAGCCAAGTGTTATTGGCACCCCACGGCAAGACAACGATGTCACCAGCATTATTTAAACTACAGCTTGAACATGGCGCATGGGCCATCACGGTAGCGACCGTGCCGCAAGTTTCCGTAGCCATAGTCGCGGGCGCAAAACGAGTGATCTTAGCGAATCAACTTGTTGGCGAATATCATATGAAGCAAGTTGCTAGCATGCTTACTGATACTGACGTTGAGCTCTATTGTTTTGTTGACTCTATTGCAAATGCCCATGCCGTAGGCACATTTTTTACCCGGCATTCGCTGCGTATTTCCATTTTACTCGAGGTGGGAGTTGAAGGTGGTCGCGCTGGTTGGCGCAATCTTGCAACGTTAGTGCAGCTAGTCAATGTATGCCAACAGTATGCTAGTCTAGAGGTAGCAGGCATTGGGTTTTATGAAGGCGTGATCCACGGCCATAATGCCGAGCAAAGGATTGCCACATTCGTTAGTTCAGTAATAAAAACGGCGGCAGATTTACGACAAAAAGACACGTTTTCAAAGGCGTTACCTATTATCACGGGGGCGGGGTCTGCTTGGTACGATGTTGTGACAAAGACACTAAACAAAAGTGAACAGGCTCAGCAATTTCGCTTTGTGATCCGTCCCGGCTGCTACCTTATTCACGATACCGGGATCTATCAGGATGCGCAGCAAGCGGTGTTATCACGGAGCAATCTCGCTTGCGGTTTGGGGGAAAGTTTGGTCTCGAGCTTAAGTATATGGGCTTACGTGCTTTCGACTCCAGAGCCGGACGTCGCGATAGTTGGTATGGGTAAAAGGGATGTCGCATTTGATGCTGGCATGCCCACACCAGAGCTGATTTACTCTCCGCCGTCAAAGCAGCTGTGCTCATTAGGCAGCGCGGTAAAGGTCGAAACAATCATGGATCAACATGCTATGGTAAGTATTGCATCTGGGTGCGAGGTACAGGTTGGCGATATGATCTGCTTTTCGACTTCTCATCCTTGTTTGACCTTTGACAAGTGGCGACAAATTGGTGTTGTAGAGCGAGATTGGGTGATCACCCAAACCATTTCTACCTATTTTTAATTGAGGCGAAGCTGTGGACATTATTAGCAAAATTAAGGAAGGTTTGGGGCACTTTAGCCCAGCGGAAGAAAAAGTCGCTCGGCTTATTTTGGCTGAGCTTAACTTTGCTGCAAGCGCATCCATTAGCGAGCTAGCTGAAAAAGCACAGGTCAGTCACGCCAGCATTACGCGGTTAGCGCGTAGCCTAGGCTGTACCAATGTACGTGACCTTAAGTTTCAGCTAACACAATCAGCCGCAATTGGTGAGCGTTTTACAAATCCTGAGCCAATTGAAAAAGAAAAGATTTCTCATGTTTATACCTCTATTCAGGAGATCCTCACGCTCAATGCGGGATTAATCGATGAAGCGGTGGTGGAGCAAGCGAGTGAAGTGATTTGCGCCACACGTCATTGCTTAATTTTTGGGGTTGGTGGTGGTAGCAGCCTGATGGCACAAGAATGCCAAAATCGCTTATTTCGCTTGGACGTACTTAGTAATGCTCACTCCGATCCTATGATGATGCGCATGGTTGCCGCAACCGTGAATAAAGGGGATGTGGTGATTTGCCTCTCGCTTAGTGGTGTTTCTCCTGATGTGAAAGCGGCGGCGCTTATTGCCAAAGAGTATGGTGCAGAGGTTATTGCTATTTGCCCAGTGAGCGACTTGGCGGACATCGCCGATCATCATTTACCCATCAAAACTCAAGAAAGTGACTACATCTTTAAGCCCAGCGCTGCACGCTATACCATGATGGCGGCGGTGGATATCTTGTCGAGCGAAGTTGCCATCCGTAATCAAAAGCGCTCAAGAGAAAAGCTCAGACGGCTTAAAACCCAGTTAGATCAGCATCGAGATAAAAACAGCAATATGCCACCTGCCGATAAACGCTTTCCGCTGGGGGATTAATGCTGAGCTCATCTCTTTATGTTGATACCCTCATTCAAGGCGCGACGGTGTATTTTGAACCAGGCTCTGAAGCGCAAGTGGTGGATGTTGCGATTAGCAAAGACAAAATTGTTGCGCTTGGCAACTGCAACCACTTGCAAGCACAGCAATGCATCGATGCCACGGGCTTAGTGCTCGCGCCGGGTTTTATTGACGTACACACCCATGATGATCTTGAAGTGCTGCGAGGCCCACATATGCTGAGCAAAGTGAGCCAAGGTGTCACCACCGTCATTGCCGGTAATTGTGGCATTAGCGCAGTGCCTTATTGTACAAATCAAGTGCCGCTCGACCCCATTAACTTACTCGGGGAGCAATCAGAATTCGCCTATCGTGAACTACAGGATTATCAACATGCCTTTAGTAACGCCGCTCCGAGTGTGAATTTAGCCATGTTAGTTGGTCATACAACGCTCAGAGCGCAGGTCATGACGGATTTATCTCAAGCCGCCAATGCGCAAGAACTTGAACAGATGAAAACCTTGCTGCATCAAGCGATGGCGCAGGGGGCGATAGGGTTTAGTACTGGCCTTGCTTATTACAATGCGAAGGGGGCAAATCAAGCAGAAGTGAATGCGTTGGCCGAGGTTGTTACACCATTTGATGGTATCTATACCACGCATTTACGCACGGAATTTCAAGGAGTCATCCGAGCCATGGACGAAGCCTTTGCGACGGCAGAGCATGCCAAATTGCCGCTGGTTATCTCACATATAAAATGTGCTGGTAGAGAGAATTGGGGCAGGGCACCTGAGGTATTAGCGCATTTTGAATTGCATAGGCAAACACATCCAGTGAGCTGCGATTGCTACCCTTACGCCGCGAGTTCAAGCACCTTAGATCTTAACCAAGTAACGGAGGAGACGGACATTTTTATTACTTGGTCGGAGTCTCATCCAGAACTTGCACAGCAAAGCTTGGCAGACATTGCTACGCAATGGCAAGTGCCTCAGCGTGAAGCGGCAAAGCGCTTGCAGCCAGCGGGCGCTGTGTATCACTGTATGCTGGAAGATGATGTGCAGCGGTTTTTAAGTTATGAACACAGCATGGTGGGGTCTGATGGCTTGCCGTGCGATCCGCATCCGCATCCGAGATTGTGGGGGACATTTCCGCGGGTGCTTGGACATTACTGTAGAGAACAACAATCGCTGCCGTTGGCATTGGCTATCTACAAAATGACAGCGTTGCCAGCAGCACGCTTTAAGCTGCGGCAACGTGGCAATATTCAAATTGGTTACTTTGCTGATCTGGTGTTATTTGACCCCAATCGGGTGTTAGACCAAGCAAGTTACAGTAATCCAAAGCAACTTGCCTCAGGCATAGTGAAGGTTTGGGTGAATGGCAAGCTCAGCTACGTTGAGGGTGCGAATGCAGACACCATTGTCGATTTCGGCCGAGCAGGACGATTTTTAACGCGTCAAAACTAATAAGAATCAAAATCATCAAGGGGTTAACATGACAATAAGAAGAATAGGTGCTGAGGGCGGCACGGGCACTGGTGGACAACATTTACCCTTTGCGCGAGCAGTTGAAGCCGGCGGTTGGTTAAAGGTCTCGGGGCAAACGCCAATGCGAGATGGTGAAGTGGTTGAGGGTGGCATTGTTGAGCAGTCGCGTCTGGCCATAGAAAACTGTATCGCGATTATGACCGAGGCAGGTTATGGCCTTGAGCATGTTACGCATGTTTCTGTGGTATTAACTGACGCAAGATATTTTCAGTCCTTTAATAAGGTTTTTGCAGAGTATTTTTCAGCGCATCCTCCTGCGCGAATTTGTATGGTGGCCGACTTAGTCGTGGACTGTAAAGTTGAGGTTGATGTCACCTGCTACAAAGGCGAATAGACGTTATACGAACAACAATGTTCACAGGAGGAGAGGCATGACGGATAGTCAGCAAGTGTATTTGCTTATTTTTCTGTTGTATTTATCTGCCATGATAATGGTGAGTTGGCTAGCATCTCGGTGGCAACGGTCAAATTGCGACTATTTATTAGCTGGGCGAAAAGTACCGCTGATGCTGACGCTAGGCACCACCGTTGCCACTATGGTCGGCACCGGCTCGTCGATGGGAGCGGTCGGCTTTGCCTATCAACACGGTTGGGCGGGCACGCTTTATGGCATTGGCGGCGCGCTGGGTATTTTATTGCTGGCTTGGTTGTTTGCGCCGGTTAGGGCTGAGCGCTTCGCGACAATGAGTGAAGAGTTAGCAAGCTATGTAGGCAATCATCAAGTCGTTAAAAAGCTCTTAGCAATATTGATTTACGCGGCGAGTGTCGGCTGGCTTGGCGCACATTTGATTGGCGGGGGCATGTATTTAGCCTGGCTCACTGGGCTAGATGAGAACAGTGCAAAACTGATTATTGGACTGGGACTTGCGGTATATGTGACCTTAGGTGGATATTCGGCGGTAGTCTGGACGGATGCTATTCAGGCCGTTATTTTGTTTTCGGGCTTTTTGTTGATGACCTACTTTGTAGTCGAGGTGGTCGGTGGTTGGCAAACGCTAACCAGCGCTTCGGTTGCAGCGGGAGCTGGGCTCTTTTCATATCAAAATATTGGTTTATTGCCTGCTATTTCAATGGCGCTGGCGGTGCTGGTGGGCGTATTGGCAACCCCATCCTTTAGGCAGCGGATCTACTCCGCCAAAAGCATAAGCAGTATTCGTATGTCGTTTATTATCTCGGGATTACTTTATTTAGGGTTTTCATGTATTCCTGCTGTGATTGGTATTGGTGCTTATGCAGTTAACTCAAGTTTAGACAACCCTTCATTTGCTTTTCCCTATTTGGCGTTAACGGCGATGCCAGTGTTGATTGGTGGCTTTATTTTATTGGCGGGTATTTCCGCAACGCTTTCTAGTGCCAGCTCCGACGCCATTGCTGGAGTCAGTGTGTTGGTTGCTGATATTTATCTGACTTGGTGTAAGGGAAATATTGCGCCACACAATCCGCTTTTGGTCTCTCGTATAGCCATGTTGACTACCGTATCGCTGGCATTATTTATGGCGGTGTTGTCGAGCGACATAATTAGCTATATCACCAAAATGATTTCCGTTGTATTAGCGGGGCTTTGTGTGATGGGGTTATTGGGGCGCTTTTGGCAAGGTTATACTTGGCAAGGCAGTTTAGTCACCTTGATGGCAGGTTCAGTGGCTGCCCTGCTTGTTGGTATGCACGACGATTGGCTGGCTTATTTTGGTAACCCGATTATTCCTGCGCTGATCAGTGCTTTGGTGTTTGGCGTATTGACGAGTATCGTGACAAAACCCAGTGTTACCGCATCGCCCGAAAAAACGGAAGTGGCATCATGAAAGGCACAATAAAACAGTTAGTGTGCTTTGGTGAATGCATGGTGGAGCATAGAGCAGATGGGACTAGCTCGTTTGGCGGTGATACCTTTAACACGGCTTGGTATTTGGCTCAGTTACTCAAGCAAAGCAACGATAACCACATAGCAGTCAGTTTTGCCAGCGCCATCGGTACGGATAAGGCCAGTACAAACTTGCTTGATATGTTGTCAAACACCAACATCAGACAAGACTATATTTCGCTTGAACCACATAGCGCGCTTGGCGAGTACTGGATTACGCTCGATGAGAAAGGAGAGCGACGCTTTACCTTTGCTCGTGAACACAGTCCTGTAAGGCAGTATTTTAACCGTGATGAGACCTTAACTCAGGCGCTTCACAACAAGGATATTGATGCAATTTATCTCTCTGGAATAAGCCTTGCCATTATATGTGAGTCGCAGAGAAAGCACTTATTTGAGGCGTTAGCTGCGTTTAAAAATCGAGGTGGACTCATCTTTTTTGATAACAACTATCGCCAAACCCTTTGGCGTAGCGATAACCCAAAATTGAGTTATCAGGCTGTAATGGCGCTGGCGAATATCGCATTTTTAACCGACGAGGACGAATATGCAGTGTATGGCACCGCAAATGTGGACGAAATAATCGCAGAGCATCAAAAGCACCGCTCACAACTTTTAGTTATTCGCCAAGGCGCTCAGCCATGCGTGCTCGTGTCACCTGATAATTATTCACCCATTTATATCGCGGCGCAAAACATAGCGCCGCAGCTTATCTTAGATACCTGTGGTGCAGGAGATGCATTTGCGGCAGGGTTTTTAGCACATTGGCTGA
This sequence comes from Pseudoalteromonas sp. OANN1, assembly GCF_024124685.1. Lineage (NCBI taxonomy): Bacteria > Pseudomonadati > Pseudomonadota > Gammaproteobacteria > Alteromonadales > Pseudoalteromonadaceae > Pseudoalteromonas > Pseudoalteromonas sp. OANN1. Next base: position 77,536 of record NZ_JAMXSE010000019.1, on the reverse strand, counting down.
AAGGTTGCGATTTGCAAACGGCTGCGTACTTTGCACACCAAGTTGCCGCCGAGGTGATCCAGCATCATGGCGCGCTGATATCCGCCGACTTTCTGCCAAAGCTTGTTACTCAGGAATAGTGTCATTATGAGAATGTACTTTAGTCTTTTTTTATTCACCGTGTTGTTGCCGATTTTAACTGCAAAAGCAACGCCACTGTCGCTTATGCCCATGCCGCAACAAGTGAGTACGACCGAAGGCTCGCTGGTGTTTGATAACGAAATCAAGGTTTCGATGCACGGCTTTAGTGCGCAAAGGCAGGCTTTTCAGCTCGCCAGAACGCAGCAATACATTGAGCGCATTACTGGAAAACCTATCCCTTTACGGGTAGTAAAAGATGGCAAAGCGGACTTAACCATTCGCGTAGAAAATATCGAAACCGAGTTACAGTTTCCTCAGCTGAATATGCCAGAAGACTACCAGCTTCATATTGAAAAGGGTGGAATAGTGCTTAGCGCAACCTCCGTTTTCGGCGCGCAGCATGGTCTTGCTAGCCTGTTACAACTAGCTCAGAGCAAAGTCTTGGGTCAGTTAACATTCCCTTACACGGCTATCAGCGATAGTCCCCGTTTCCCTTGGCGTGGGCTACTTATTGATAGTGTTCGCCATTTTATGCCAATCGCGACAATAAAGCGCCAACTCGATGGTATGGCTGCGGCAAAGCTAAACGTTTTGCACTGGCACTTAACTGATGACCAAGGCTGGCGAATGGAAAGTAAGGTGTTTCCTAAGCTGACTCAACTGGCCTCAGACGGATTGTATTATCGTCAATCAGAAGTGAAAGAAGTGATTGAGTATGCAAGCCTTTTAGGGATCCGCGTGGTGCCTGAATTTGGTATGCCGGGGCATGCAAGCGCGATTGCCGTCGCTTACCCAGAGCTGATGACTAAAGCGCAACCTTATGAGATGGAGCGCCATTGGGGAGTATTTAAGCCCCTGCTCAATATCGCAAGTCCTGATGTGTACACCTTTATCGACGATTTACTGGCTGAGATGGCGAGTTTATTTCCAGATGGCTACCTGCATATTGGTGGTGACGAGGTAGAGCCTGAGCATTGGTTGGCAAACTCTGAAATACAGGAACTAATGGCAAAACATGCGTTGAAAAACGGTCACGACCTGCAAAACTACTTTAATATTCGCGTACAAAAGCTTATTGCTAAGCATCAACGTGTGATGATGGGGTGGGATGAAATTTTTCATCCGGCGTTGCCTACGGATACTGTCGTGCAGTCTTGGCGTGGTCATGATTCGTTGAATGCAATTGCAGAAACAGGTTATCAAGGCATTTTATCAACCGGGTTTTATATTGATCAGCCGCAGTATTCATCATTTCATTACCGTAACGACCCACATCCGGTGCTACCGACAGTGGATCTCACTCAACCGCGAGTATTAAGTTTAGCCTTTACGATCCCACGCCTAAAAGGTAGCGCAGTCAAAGGGGAGCTTGTGGTGTTGGGTGAACAAGTACTTATAAAGCTAAATAACAACCGCCATCAGCTAGCACAAACAGATAGGCCAATTACTAGCAAGACTCAGCAATTTACCGCTACCATGGATAGTTGGATGGGACCGTTACAGTTTGAGTTTGATACAGCGCAGCAACAAGGCGCGGGAATGATTGGTAATAGCCGTTATCCGCTCACACTTGAGGCGCTTGAAAAACCACAACCAGTAAAGGTTTCAACACCGTTAAGCCAAGAAAATGGTGCACGTATTTTAGGTGGCGAGGCGACCATTTGGAGCGAAATGGTCACCGAACATAATCTTGATGTCAGAATATGGCCGCGACTTTTTGTGATTGCTGAGCGTTTATGGTCCGCTAAAACGCTTACGGATAGCAAGCAGATGTACGCGCGGTTGGATCATATTAGCGATTTTGCACATAACGTGATTGGCTTAGGTCATAAAACGCAGCAACAAGTGGGTTTTAATAGGCTTATCAGCACAACCTTGGATGAGCCAAAGCGTAAGGCTACGCTTGCATTACTCACTCATCTTGCTGAGCTTGTAGAGCCAAGTCACTATTACACGCGTCACCACATTAAGTTCTTAAACGACGAGTACCACCAGTTTGCAGCGCTTGATAAATTTGTCGACTATGTTGCGGTTGAAAGCCGTCAGGTGGGGCTGCTTGAGGAGCGAGTCGCAAGCTATATCGCTGGTGAGAACACTGCCTTAGCGCACATTGGCGCGATATTGCAACGCTGGCAAGCGGGGCTTAAGGCGTTAACACTGTTACAGCAAAGTCCAAAACTTACAGAAGCACACTCAACGGCGTTAAAGGTGACGCAGTTTATTGCATTGAGTCAGCAAGTACTTGAAGTTTGTAAAGGGGCTTTACAGGCTCCGCACCTCGATAGCCAACTGCTAGCGCTGCAAAATTTAACGGATGAAGTGGTCATAACTGGAATATATCCAGTTCGAGCGCTTTTCCTTCATTGTAAATAGGAAGCTCATGAGAAAGGTCATACTCAGTTTATTTTTGCTACAGAGCAGTGGTTATGTAGCTGCCAACACGGTTGTAGATACACAAGATTGGATAACGGATGGTGTTTTCACGCAAGGTATTGAGGGACCTGCGGTGGACGATGCAGGCGTGTTATATGCGGTTAACCATCAGCAGCAAGGCACTATTGGTAAAGTGACTGCACAAGGTAAAACCGAAACCCTGCTGACGTTAAAAAATGGCTCTATTGGTAACGGTATTCGCTTTGATAAGCAAGGAAATATGTATATAGCCGATTACGTCAATCATAATGTGCTTAAAGTCACCAAATCGGCACTTGCACAAGGTGGTGATTTGTCACAATCCGTGACGGTGTTTGCTCACGATAATCGCATGGATCAGCCTAATGACCTTGCGATCATGGACAACGGAATTCTTTTCGCCAGCGATCCTAATTGGCAAGCCAGTAGCGGTAACCTTTGGCGTATAAATACAAGTGGAGAGGTAACCCTATTGGAAGCGGATATGGGCACCACCAATGGCATAGAAGTTAGCCCTGACAATAAAACGCTTTATGTGAATGAAAGCGTGCAACGTAAAGTATGGCGCTATGAGCTAGATGAACAAGGCAATATTAGTAACAAACAATTATTTATCTCGTTTACCGATTTTGGCTTAGATGGCATGCGCACGGACAACCAAGGCAATCTTTATATCGCCCGCTATGGCGCTGGTGTGGTCGCTGTGGTTTCACCTCAGGGCAAGCTAATTAAAGAAATTAAGCTTAAAGGCAAGTACCCGACCAACGTGGCTTTTGGCGGAGAGGAGGGTAAACGCTTATTTATTACCTTGCAAAAACGCGGCGCTATCGAGATGGCTGAGGTAGAGTTTGCAGGACGAGAAAAATAGTTCGGCTCAGTGTAAATTAGCCATCAGCAATTAAAGATAGGTAGCTGGCAGCTCTAAGCTGAGCTGCCACATCTAACACGTTGCTAAATCTGCTTAGTCGACTTTCCTGCAAAATAAGCTTCTTTTAGCCGGGTAATGACCTCGGTGCTTACCCAATAAATGTTTGATACATTACCGGGTTCATTATATCTGCCAAAAAACAGGTATTTACCATCGGGTGTAACTCTTGGGACGGTTTCTGAATACGGGGTATTGACCCCTTCACCTAAGTTTATAGGGCTCGACCAAGTGCCATCCTGCTCCTTAAAATAGACATATAGATCGTTATCTTTTCGACTTTTATCGCCTCTGTGACGGCTATTAACCAATAGGTAATCGTTAGCGGGCGAAATAAAACCATGAAATCCAAACTCAATATCAATGGCTTTGGGAGTCGTAAGCGCGCCGTTTTTATTTTCAGCGGTATACATTTTGCGTTCTGACATATTTGAAAAAACAGTGTCGCCATTTGCGCTTTGGTTGAAGTCTGAAAACTTTCCCGTATTTATTGCTGAATCGAACCTTTTAGCCTCACTCCAGCCACCTTTGCTACGAGTAACGTACCAAATTCCGGACGCTTTGGGGTCATCTGAACGCGCGGTAAAGTAAATCCGGTTGTCGTTCAGGCTTACATGGGGGACCAGTTCATAACTCATTCTTCCATCAGTAAAATTTGCTGCTTGAGGTTGAGTCCACTGTGCATTTTCTATTTTTGAATACATGATCCGTGGGCTTGAATCCACATTTTCTTGCTCTTCAAAGGCAGTAAAATACACTTCTGTAAGGTCGGGAGAGAACGACACGCCGAATTCATAACGGCCGTCAATCGAGATGATATCGGGGGCAAAAAGCTGCGCGGTTAACCCCGGCGGTGTCTGGCCGAGCCAAGGTCCTTTTAGCGTTGGAAAGGCTTCGTTAGCATGGACATGATTGGTGAGCATGACGGCTGCAAAAAGTAAGGGGGTGGCGGGTTTTATAATATTCATGCTGTTTTCCTTAAGCGCTAGATAAACCTGCTTACAGTAGCAGGGGGTAAGCGATCTACATTATTCTTTTGAACAGAGAACACTGTATCATCTTTGAACTAACTCCGTGTCTAACCTAGTGTAAAAAATAGCTAAGTTGGTTTAAGGACCTCAGAGCTTTTTTGTAATGGTTATAACAGTCATTGTGTTTGTCGTTAGATTATTGCATTTTCAACCATAAACTATCTAAGTCTAGCATCAGTGCACCAGACTTTTTGCTAGATTTTCAATCAGTAAGAGTTGTTTTGCTATGTCTTCTGCCCAGCTGGGATCGTACTCTTTTTGCAGCTTTTTTGGGTTAAATAAGTTGGCGCCATAGTCAAGAGAGATCAGTATATCGCTACCTTCAATAAACATTTGGGCTTTTACTTCGGGGATTTTTAAACCTTTTGGTAGGTTACCGGATGAAAAGAACGTTTTGACTTGCGATAATTTCGCCATATATTCTGGCGTGAGTACTTCGCGACAGGTTTCTTCATCTTTAGCATAGACTTGATACTCTTTTTCAAAGTCTCTTTGTTCAAATTTAACTCGCTGTAATCCTTTTAGAGATTGACGTCGATTTATCAGCATATTCCAAAGCCCCGCATCTTGTAACACCACGATTGGAGTATCTACAGGTTCAGGCATACTCAGTTTTATAACTGCACCATTAAACAAACGTTTACTGTCATTATTCTGATGATGTGTGCGTATATGTACTTCAGTAAAGTAAAAATGAATGCCATTTACTTCGCCGTTAAATCCATCTTCAGCTACAGCTCGTCCTCCTTTGGTTAATATACCTGCACTAATAGCTTCCTCGCAGATAAGTAAATTACCGCCGGCTGAATACTCTAAGTTAAGCGCCGAAGCAATTGGCGCCATCATGTAAGCTCGAGTTAACACACCCTTGGTGAAAGACTTAAGAGAGTGTTTTAACAAAAAGTAGATAGGAATTATTGAGATTAAGAGAAAAGGCGCAAGAAATAGTAACGGGATTGCAATACCAATTGCCCACCACTTATAGCGTTCAAGTGGCTTCAATTTATTGTCAAGATCGCTATCAAAACTGGATGTGGTTTTATCTAAATTGTAATAGGCCTCTTTTAATTGCATCTCAACACCAGCTAGGCGTGGATCAATATGATGGAGAGACCTTTGATCTAATAAAGCCATAAACTTTCCTTGTAAGTCATGTTTAAATACAACTGGTATAAAAATTTTACTCAAATAAAATGGTAAAGGTAAAATCTTTGTTTTATGCGGTATCCACCGCTATACATACTTCTAGATAAACTACTTTGCCAGTGGCAAAGTCAGAGTGAACTTAGCGCCGCCAAGTTCGGAGAACCCAACATGGCAACTGCCGCGATGCCAAGTGGCGATTTTACGCACGATAGCCAACCCAAGGCCATAACCACCGTTATCTTTGCTGCGACTTTCATCTAAGCGTGAGAAGGGAATAAAAACCGACTCCCACTGAGATTTAGGAATTCCATCACCGTCATCCTCAATATGGATATAGGCATTGCTTTTGTCACACTCAATATTAATCGCTATGGTTGAGCGACCATATTTATCAGCGTTTTGTACAATATTTTGCAAAGCCCGAGAAAGATAATGTAGGTTGCCAGAGATGATGACTGTATTACTCATTTTCTTGAACGTTATTTTTTTAACGGTAAGCTTATTGAGTTTGCTTATCTGATCGCTGACAAGTTCACAAAGGTCAATTGGCGTTATCTCAAGTTTCTCTACTTCAAATTCAAGCCGTGCGTAAGCTAGCATTTCATCAATCATTGCCTCCATTTCGACCACATCGTCCGCCATATCACTTGCTTGCTCACGACTTTGCTCCGGCAGCATAGCTAAAGCAAATTTAAGTCGAGCAAGTGGAGTGCGCAGGTCGTGAGAAACCGCATTAACGAGTAGTTTTTGGTTTTCAATGAGCCTTGCAACTTGAGATGCTAAGTCGCGGATCTGCTCGGTTAAATTTGAAATGGCAGAAAATCGGGAATGTCGGGTCGCTTTGGGCAGTTGACCTTGAGTGAGGTTTTCGGTGATATATCTCAGTTGCAATAAATCAAGCCACAAGGGTCTTATCCACAGCATCAGTAAAAACGCGAGCACGGCATAAGAAAGCAACTTGATGATCCATTGTTTGTTGGCAGCAGAAGCCGCCGGTGCTAATGGCCCTAATTGCAGCAGCAACGTTGAATCAGGTACTTTGAAAGTCAGCCAAGCGCGGCCTTCATCGTCAAAACTCGTTAAAATCCCCCCTTGAACTAAAGTGCTGGCTTGCTCAGGCAGCCAAGCGACATCATCCATGTTGAGTATTTTGAGCGTTTCTGACTCTTGGGGTAGCTGGTCTGAGGAAATCGTGGATTTCAGTGTGTTGGCAACTGCTTTTGCATGTCGCAACTCATCGGGCGCGGAGTGCACCCAATGAGACCAAATGGCTTCGCTCACTTGGTTGATAACGACAATACTGGTAAACACAGCCAAATAGAGGCTGAGTAATAGTTTTAGCACAAATACACTAGCCCCAAGCAGACTTAGAGCAGAGGTAGCCCTTACCCCACACGGTAATAAGCCTCGCGGGTTGCTCTAGATTGTCGCCAAGCTTTTTACGCAAACGGCTAATACGTACGTCAACGCTTCTATCTAATCCGTCATATTCGCGGCCAACAACATGTTTATAGATATAGTCTCGACTCAGCGTTTCGCCCGCATGGCCAGCCAATGTCTTTAGTAAATCAAATTCATAACTTGTGAGCTCAACCTCATCTCCAGCCAAATAGACCTTACGGTCCGATTTATCTATTTGTAATTCGCCTAAGGTAATGGAATCAGACTGAACTTCATCATTTTGTGTACGTCTTAATAGCGCATTCAAACGTGCAAGTAGTACGTATGGCTCAACAGGCTTGATAATGTAATCATCAGCACCGATCTCAAGCCCTTTTACATGGTCGAAGTCGCTGTCTTTGGCGGTAAGAAATAAAACCGGCCCTTTAAACTCACCGCGCGCAGCTTTGCAAATAGAAAAACCATCAAGTCCCGGTAGCATAATATCTAAAATGAGAATGTCAGGTTTTTCTGCTTCAATCGCTTTAATGGCGTTAATACCATTGTGTAATTGAACGACTTCAAAGCCGTTATGGATCAAGAACTTTGCGGTTAACTCCGCTAGTTTTACATCATCTTCGACAAGTAATACCTTGGCCATTAAAACACACTCCAATCGCTTCTGAGTTTGCGTCTATATTGTTGGTTGACGCTTGTGTGTACTTCAATATTTTGTTTTGCAACAACGTTATTTTTAGCATCTTTTAGGGTAAAGAGCATGGACTTTGAGAGTTGGATAATTTGTGTTGATTTTGCCTCCTTGGCCTGCTCCCAGCATTGTAATTTTTGTTTTTCCTGAAATAAACATAGGTTCATTTTAGAGGGCGATTGCCAAGCAATTTTTGCCGTCATTTCACAGCGTTGCCCTGCTTGTTTCACCATACAGGTAATCGGTTTTATTTCTAAATTAATGCCATTGTTGGGTTTGGTTAAAGCTCTACTTGGTGCGCTGAAAATTATAATTATGATTAAGTACAACCTAAAATTCATATTTTCCCCCGACAAAAACCGTCGCGGTATAGCTATCCTCGACTATCGGGCTATCTGTCATTGTGCTATCAAGTTGCTGATATTTGGCGTTAAATTTAAAGGTCCAAGACTCACTCACGGGATAAGAGTAGGCAAAGCTAACATAGGGTTGGAAGCTTGAGCTGCCTTTATACCATAGCTCACTATTCGGTGTATCCGCTTTGTCTATGCCGTAGTAATAGTCCACCAATTGTCGACTTTTCCATTTTAGCCCCGCTTTAATAAACACATAAGTGTTAGGTAAATTATCGAATCTAAAACGATAGCTAACTCCAACATCAGCATTGTAACCTTGATAAGTGTTGGTGATATCGGTGAGCCATGATGCGCTGATTTTTACGCTATCACTCATTATCCAGTGGGCTAAAACGCCGCCATCTATGGCCCATTTTCTCGACTCAATATCGTCTAAGGAGATAGCGGTTTGCTCGGCGGCAAATTCACCGCCAGGCAGCTCATTGCTGGCATCAAACCCCATTTTTTGCACGAATATATTACTTGGGTGAAATTTCTCGAAATAGGCCTGCTCGGTATTAAATGTGCCGATCAAGCTAAGATCAAATTTATCAGTGTAGTGAAAGGTATAACCCAAAGTCCCATTATCAAGAAAGAGGTGTTCACCGTAATAACTAATATAGGGCACAACAACCAAGGGAATATTTTCACCGTCATGGAGTGGGTTGGAGATCACGCCGCCGCCAAGCGCAATGCCAAATCGCCATTCATCGACTGGCGTACACTCGCTGTCATTGGCGTCACATGGCACCGCCGTGGCATTTACCTGAGTGGTAATCAGCAAGGTTAAGGCCATTAATAACTTATTCAACTTGGAACTCCAGTTCTGAATTTGGGCTTTGCACTGGCTTTTTAGAGGTGTCAATCAAAGCGCATTATTACTACCAGTGTAATTTACCAGTCGCTGTACAAATTACCAGAAAGGGTAACATTAAATAACAAAACAAGTAGCGAAGATAACAGAAATTTTAGTGTGAAAGTTTAGGCTTACGTTGGCACTTAACTTACAAGGAAACATATCATGAGATGCAAAATTTGGCTCAGTCTTCCGCTCGCCGCTAGCCTTTGCGCATGTGGTGGTAGTAACGACAATGATGAAGATAAATTACCAGAACTTAACGCACTTAATAATAGCTCTGCGCCTTTGAAGTCAGCTTCATCAGCTCAGTTTAGTCAGTTTATCAAAAACGGTATTTTCGTTGCCAGCGGTGGATTGAATAATGGCGATGATTTGGAAAACCCATCAGCAACCACAGATAATGCACCTTACTCAGGCACCAATCAACTGGTTGAAGGGGTATCAGAAAGTGACCGGATTAAATTCGATGGCCGTTACTTATTTATCGGCGGCTCGACCAGCGTTGCATATGCGGATACTGACAGCAAAACCTTCGTTAGGATCTTAGATACAGAAGCTACGGATGTCCCTACACAAGTTAATGAATTAGCGGTATCAGATTCAGAGTTTGCAAGCCAAAATCTTTACCTTAAAAACAATCAACTCATCAGCGTGTTAATGGACTATGAGTATGATTTTGCTGATGATATGTCATCGCAAGAGGTGCAATCTGAGATCAATTATCAAGGCGTGATTGAGCTTGCCTTTAGTAACGTATCCCTACCTGCACAGGCTGAGGTCGAAAAACGCTTTCAAATTGATGGTTCATTAGTTGGCAGCAGATTAATCGGTGACAAACTCTATGTTATCGCTGACCACACTTTACGCTACAGTGGTTTTAATAGCGCTGACAAAGTAGCAAGCTACAATCGCTTAATGGACACTAACATTAACGATTTATTACCCCAATTTAGAAATTTAAAGCAAGGAAGTGTAGCGCCACTGGTTACCGCAGATGGCTGTTATTTGCCAGCAGATGCTACCGCGCAAGATGGATATAATGGCTTAACAACAGTGACTGAGATTGACATTCACAATCCTGATGAGGTGAAAACAACTTGTGTCAGTACGCGTACCTTTGGCTTTTATATGTCTGCAACAGCAGTGTATCTTTACAATTACTCGTTTAATGGCAGTGATGGTGATGTCAACACATCAATCTGGGATCCATCAGGCATAGTATTACATAAGTTATTGTTAACGGATGAAGGGGTGACATACCAAGCAACAGGTGAGGTGGAAGGTCAACTTGCTCGTGTTAGCGATACGATGGCTGCGACTCGATTTGATGAAAAAGATGGCGTTCTGCGCGTAGTAACGAGTCAGTATGATACAGATATCGGTAATAGTCATAAGTTGTATATGCTCAAACCACAAGGGAATGAACTCAACACCGTGGCGACGCTACCAAATAGCCAAAATCCAACCCCTATTGGCAAAATTAATCCGGATACGGGGCTTGTGGATGAAGATATTTATGCGGTTAGATATTTTAACGATACTGCCTATATCGTGACCTTTAGACAAATAGACCCTCTCTACGTTCTGGATTTATCTGACGCATCACAGCCTAAAATCGTTGGAAGTTTAGAGATCCCCGGTTTCTCTTCTTATCTGCACCCTGTTGGTGACGGTTTGCTTCTTGGGGTAGGTCAGCACCTTGGAGACCCTGATGGAAACGTGCAGCCTGGCACCAAAGTGAGCTTGTTTGATGTGGCAGATCCTGCTGAACCCAAGCTATTAAAAGATCATACGTTTGTAGGGGGATTTACACCGCTGGAATATGATTATCGCGCTTTGGCCATGCTAAAAGACAATGCCTCAGTAACCCGGTTCACTTTGCCGATTGTTTACTGGAATACAGAGCAAGTGAATGAAAGTAGTTATAACTGGTATAGCCAAAACGATCTCGCCGCATTTGAAATTATCCACGGTGTGGACTCAACGCTCACTTATCGCGGGAGTAGCCGTGCCGAGCTAGCAACGCCCATAGCGAGTGATAAAGCACTCGGGTATACCGAAGCAGATAGAGGGCTTATTCAGTCTGATAAACTGCTTTATATCCATGGTAACTACGTGTGGCAGAGCAATTGGCAAACGCCTGCTGACAACAGCGGACCACATTAACCTAGCTCCCTTTGAATAGTAGGTTGTTGTACATTGTTTCGTTGCCAAGCGGTGAACTGTAGCACTGCTTACCACAGCTTCAGAGTTAACGTTACTTTTGCTGAGTCTGTATCAGCGAAACAGTGATTTTGGCCCCGCCCAGCGCGGGGCTTTTTTGAATTACAATAGTACCGCCAAAACGAGTGACTATACGCTGCACAAAGGCCAAGCCAATGCCATACCCTGATTGCGATTGAGAATCGTCGCGATAAAACGGTAGTAGCACTTTGTCTCGAACCTCGTTACTTATACCTATCCCGTCGTCTTCAATAATAAGCTTAACCTTGTCATTATCGACTCGGGTTTCTAGTGATATTTTACCGTTGGCATATTTTATCGCGTTAGATAGTAAGTTATTGATTAGCATACGTAAGTACTGGCCATCACCAATGACCCAGCAAGGCTTTGACGAAAGTTTTAGTGTTAAGTCATGATGGTGGGCGTTATTGGCTAACTGGCGAGCCATAGCATTCAAGTCAACAGGCTGAAGTTCCACGTCATCAAGACGGTGCTGCAATCTTGCGTAATCTAAAATAGCATCAATCACTTGCTCCATTTCATCAAGGTTTTGGTTGATCCTATTTTCGTACTGTGCCCGCAGCTTATCATCATGAGTTTCAGCCAGTGTATCTAGCCCCATTCTCACCCTTGCAAGAGGCGTACGTAATTCATGAGAAAGTCCGCTGCTTAATAGCTTCATGTCAGTCATTAACCCGGCTATTTGTCGTGCCATTTGATTAAATGCTTGCTCAATATCCTTTAAGTACCATACCGTGCCGACTTGCACGCGGGCGTTGAGTTCGCCCTTACCCAGCTGATGTGCGGCATTTTTGAGCTTTAACAGCCTGGCAATAAATGGGGTTAAAAAGGCGACGACAACAACGATAACGATAGCGTAAAATAACAAGGTCATGAGCAGGCCATATTTAGTCTGCAATTGCTTCTGCATTGTCAAAACATAGACATTTTCTTGGCTTGTAAGTATGCAAGCGCTTACTGATGATTCGCTTTCGAGGTAAATAAACCGCTGTTGAGAGAGTTTGCGGCTTAAGCTCACAGGAAGTGGATAGTCGGCTCTTGGTACAAGTTGAGCGGTTAGTGTTTGGTGCAGTGGGATCGCAATAATTTGTGATTCTGGTATGTTGTCTTTAGCCATTGCGGCAATAATTGGTGAGGTTGTGCTCAGTGGATCGTAGTGGGCTTCATTATTCTCTGAGGATGAGGCGATAAGCGAGTCAAATATCAGCCCTGTGATAACGCTTGCGAGCGTTAAGATGGTAAGCAAAGCAAACACGAAGCGCCACATTACCATACTTCCTTCGCCAACTGATATCCTTTACCCCATACTGTCTTTATTCTAAATGGGTTTTGGCCATCATCACCAAGCTTCTTTCTCAGTCGCGAAACACGCAAATCTATAGAGCGGTCAAACCCATCATAATCAAATCCTCTGAGTGCTTTAGTAAGCTCATCTCGGGTAACAATTTTTCCGGCTTTACTGGCAAGTACCCAAAGCGCATCAAACTCATTGCTGGATAAGTTAACGGGCTGCCCAGCAAGAGTAACGCTTCTGTCTTCTTTATTGATATAGAGATCGCCAAACTCAAGTGTTTGTTTGGGAACGGTATCTTGAGGATGATGGCGCCTTAATAGCGCTTTTATGCGAGTTTCTAATAACCTGCCTCTTACTGGCTTTTTGAGATAGTCGTCAGCACCCATCTCTAAGCCGATAATTTCATCAATTTCCTCATCCCTTGCTGTTAGCATTAATATTGGGATGCTTAGCGACTGACGAAGTTGCTTGCAGACTTCAAAGCCATCTAAACTTGGCAGCATGCCATCTAAAATCACCAAATTGGGAGGAGAGGCTAAAACGTGCTCCAGCCCGTCTTGACCATCATGATATAGCCGCACTGAAAATCCCTTGGTAGAGAGGTAATCACTCAGCCACTGGGCTAATTCTTTATCGTCTTCTATTAGGACTAACTCGGCTACCACAACTACTCCTAGAAAAGTCGCCAACGCACGGCGTTACTTTTTTGTTGTTTAAACACCCAAGCATATTGCAGAGCATAGCTTGCGAGAATATCCTTGTGATCTTCTAGGGTAATGAGCAAATCTTTCTCAACTAAAATCTCGCCTTGCCAACTTGCGGTTTTTTGCTGCTGCCAACAAACCAGCTCTTTTTCATCGGCATGGAGACAAAAGTTACCGGTCACAGAGGTTTGCCACGTCACTGAGAGGTCGATAAAACATTGCTGACCTTGTTCGAGCGCAACACATTGCCCTGGTTTTACGGTCCATACGGGGACGTTAATTTCTTCTTTTGCTTGAGTTTGCATTGCCAGTAGGGCTAAGCCAAATAGTCGTATTTTCATATTTAGCTCCTTAAAATACGTAGCTAAGTGACAAGCCAATGCTTTCACCATGCTCAATTCTATCGTTAAAACTGACAATTGCTTTAGTGATAGGACTATCCATAATACCTGATGCATATTTGGTGTAGCTGACGTGGCCATCGACTATCCAATTTTCTGTTAAAGCGCGTGAAAATCCGAGCTTTACCCCAAGATTAGCCCCGCCTTTGGCATCGTATTCTTTAAATGGTGCGCCACCGTAGTAATAATCTAACATGGCCGAGTTTCGGTATTGTGCACCGACTGCGCTATAAAAGTGCCAGTTTTTGTATTGCCAAGGTTTAGAGATCCATAATGAAGCGTATCTACCATCTGAATAATCTGAGTTAATCACTTTTGGTGCAACAATAGTTCTAATTTGTAAGCCAAATACATTCCCTGTAGCTCTTACCCCAAGATAAGACGAAGTGTTTAGCTCATAGCGAGTCCCGCCAAAACGGTAATTTATTCGCCCATGAGCGGTTGAGAGTAGGGCATCAAATTCCCAATTTTCTGTTTTATAAAACTGATAACCGAGTGCAAGTGCTGGATCAAACTTCTCAGCGCGGCCTGGAAACTCGACAAATAGACCATTACTAAAATAGTAGGCACCATGTACAGTGGGCGAAAACGAGGTCTCGGCATTATTGTAAATATCGCTGTTGTAATTTATCCCGTAACCAATGGCCAAATAGCCGTGACCTTCTTTTTTTGCGTCAGTGCTTTTGGCCTGCGCTGCACTTGCGGCCATAAGCACGGCTGCAATCAATAAATGTGTTTTCATAGCAATTTCTATTAGTTATTAATTTGCTAGTTACTGTAGTGAGTGTAAGCGAGTATAGCTGTATCGACTTTCTGCAAGTTGTATCGAATTGTATCCAGCTTGTTCTGGCTTTCCATAATGGTCTGACATTATGCATGAAAATAAAGGAAGTCGTTACTGTTTGATACATTTTGAAAAAGTCAGAGACAGCATGGCATGCATACCTTAGTTATTGTTTTATCACTTAAACTAAACGAGGTATTTCTCATGAGAACACTAAAACTGGTCACATTATTGTGTGGTGGACTGTCGTTATTTGGCTGTAATGATAGTCAGCCGACGTCGAATGATAACCCGAACCCTGTCTCTCCTTCTGTTGCGGTAGTTGATTTTCAAGGAATGCTTGAACAAAGTGTTGAAGCGGGTATTCCTGGTATTGTGCTTTATATCGATTCACCTTCAATTCAATTTCAAGGTGCTGCAGGGTTAGCAGATAAAGAAAATACGATACCCATGACCACGGACGCTAGGATCCCAAATGGCAGTGCGGGGAAAAAAGTAACAGCGCTCTTAATGGCGATGTTGCATGAACAACAGTTATTAGATCTAGATGCACCGATAAGTGATTATTTGTCTGACGAACTTTTACAACAGATAGAAAACGGTGACGAAATGTATGTTCGGCAGTTACTCAATCATACGGCTGGATTATATGATTATCTCAATGACGCTAACGGTGAATTTTTTGCTGCAGTATTACAACAGCCAGACTTAATAAAAACGGACAGCTTTGCACTGCAGTTTGCCCTCAATCAAGACGCCAATTTCAAACCCGGAGCTGCGTGGAAATATTCTAATACCGGGTATTTATTGGCGGGCCTAATTATGGATAAAGTTTTGGGGGAGCATCACTCAAAGGCGATGCGTGAGTATATCTTTGAACCATTTGGCTTAAGTAGTATGAGTTATGGAGGAATCGAAAAGGCGTTTGGTGAAATTGCATCAGGGTACTTTGTTGATGATGAGGGCAATGAAATTAATACGCAGCCTTACTATGCCAATATTGGTGTGGCTGATGCACCGATTGTATCGACGGCTAAGGACCTTGGTGACTTATTTAAAATCATAATAACGAGCCCAGATATTCCCGCTAAGGTGCGTGAGCAATTGCTAGGCGAATCTGTATGGGTGGATACTGATGTCACCGGACAGCAATACAGCATGGGTATCTTTAGCGAGCACGTCGGAAATGAACCTGTTTATCATCATAACGGTGCTGAGATTGGGTACGCGACGTTAAATTGGTATCTGCCGTCAGAAAACATGGTTATGAGCGCAATTATTAATTGCCAAGGCTACAATCAATGCAATACAGAGATTGATAAAATCTCAGATAAGTTACGCGATACACTTTTTGGTTTGTAAAGATAAGGGGCTACTCAGTGGTAGCCCCTCAAGTCAATGCAGAAGTCTAAAACTGGTATTTTGCTCCAATAAACGCAAAACGTCCTACACCTGAGCCATAGGCACTATCAAAGTTACCTGAGCCGCCGACGATAAACGGACCTTTTTCATCAAATAGGTTATTCACACCACCATAAACAGAGAGAGTGCGGTTATCGCCTAGCTCCATGCTGTAGTTTACCGTTAAGCTATGAGTCGTAACTGATGGCAGTGCACCTTGCCATAGGGGCTCTGGATTGGCTATACAGGTTGTTTCGCCTGTTGCACAGCGTTCATTATTCTTCTCGATAGCAGCTTGCCAGTCTTCATATCTCGAACGGCTGGCTTCCACTGCTCCTTTATATTTTGTGCTAAAGCGTACACGCCAATCATTCTTATACCAAGTCAGTGAAATAGCGCCTTTGTCTTCAAAGATATCGGTGTTGAGGTAGCCTTCATAAAGGTCTTCGTATTGCCCATCGGGACCCGTACTGGTGATTGAGTACTCGATCACGTGTGTCCAATCGGCTTTTACCTTAAAGCTACCGTAATCGCTAGCGTCATACACATATTCTAGTGCGATATCGTAACCTTTAGTGCGGATCTCATCCGTGTTGATGACACGTTGATTGACTTCATAAATCTGCCCTTCTTCATCGCGTTTAATATCACGACAAAACTCGTTACTGTCACCGAATTCCATAGACGAAGCGTAACAGAACTTAATGATGTCTTCGTTAGCAAGTGAGCTTACCGCATCATCAATTTGAATATCGTAGTAATCTAGCGCAATTCTAAAATCCGGTGCAAAGGAAGGCGCTAAAGATAAACCAAAGGTGATGGTATCTGCGGTTTCCTCAAACAGCTCGCTATTTCCTGAGTTGGGTGAGTAGCCGTTATTTTCGTCTTCAAAAGTACCTTCAGCGGCGATAGCGGCTTGTATTCCCGCATCTTTACGGCAATTGTCGTGGCCTGCATCTGTTGACGTCGCGGTAACACCATCACAGATATCATCAAAGCTATCATAGTCGCCACGAGGTGGTGACATAAGTTCGGTGATTGTCGGTGCTCTCATGGCTCGAGCCCAGTTTGCACGAATGGAATAACCTTCGATTGGCTCATAAATAAAGCCAGCCTTGTAACTTTGGATTAATCCCGTATTTGCCCAGCTGTAATCTGCAATACGAGCAGAGACCTCGGCGCTAAGCGATTTTGCCATTGGTGCGTCTTTTAATAGCGGTAACGATAATTCCCCGAAGATTTCACGAACACTTACATCGCCTTCAAATGTTGGCACATAGTTAAACGTTACGCCACCATTTGGCACGTTGGTCGATACGCTCTGTGTATCTTTTCTGTATTCAAAACCAAAAGCTGAAGCAACGGCGCCTGCCGGGAGTTCAAATAAATCACCAGTAACAAATCCAGATACCGTTACCTGATCAATATCCGTTGTAATGGAAGGATTGGCGCGAATATAGTCTGCCGCTTCAGATGTAATTGAACCTTCACCGAATAAATTAATTGGTACACAGCCTTGGCTACGTGCTTGCTCATCTTTACACTGAATCGTACCATCAGCAAGGCGCTCAGCATTTAGCGCTTGTTTAACTCGAGCAACGTAAATTTCGTTACTGCGGGTTTGTTCTTGCTTAAATTTGCCGTAGCCAACAGAAACATCCCACTCCCAGTCATTCCAAATATAACCGCGTAAGCCACCCCATGTTCTGATTGTTGTTCTTTCATTACTATTCACTATGTTACCGACCTCTGTGAATAGTCGATCCCAGGTCACGCCTTTTGAGCTTGCCTTATCTCGAATTGCTTCTGGCATATATGGATTATCATAAGGAATACGGCCCATACAGTCTGAGCCAAATTGATTACTGTTTGGGTCATAGGTCACAATTGCGTCGCACTCGTCTTCGCTTTCAGGCGACTTTACATTGCGAGAGGTGTTGCGGCTGTACTGCAATTGAAAGTAAGCTTCTGTACCTGAGTCAAACTCATACTCTGTTTTTACTGCCGCTGAGAGGTCTTTGTCAGGCACCTTTAACATTGTAAATTGCTCAAAGTCGATGCCGTGAAGTTCTTCTTGCCAATCATCCCTTAAGGTTGTGCCGTCATACCAAAAGCCTGAATCGGGTTTAAAGCTACTTGATTCGTTAAATACACCACCTGGAATTGAATCGCTTAAACTTGTCCACTGGGATTTATCAATATCTCTCATGCAGTGATAGGCACTTTTTGTATCAGGGTCGTAGTTGGCAGTGAGCATCACGTTGCACATACGGTCGGTATCGTAGTCCCAGCTATTTTGTTGCTGTGCACGCTTTCTATCCCAGTAGCTTAGTCCTTTTTCTTCGTCGTAAGTAGCACTGACAAATAAGTAGCCTTTACCATTATCGTAAGTCGTACCGTAATCAGCATTTACCGTATATTCACGAGCGCCGCCTTCGGTACTTTCACCACCACGAGCACTAAATGTAGCCCCTTCTTGATCTTGCTGAGTAATAATATTCACAACACCTGCAACTGCATCGGAGCCATAAGCCGCTGACGCACCACCGGTAATGATTTCAACTCGCTCAACCATACCTTTAGGGATGGTTGATAGGCTCACATAGTTGCCTGAATAACTGTTAGAAACTACTCGTCTACCATCAATCAAAGTGAGCGTCCTACTGACACCTAGTTCGCGTAAGTCGATAGTTGAAAGCCCGGTATTTTGAACACTGCTTTGCGAGTTACCATTGCCTGTTCCTTCACTGACCTGAGGCATTTCTTCAAAAAGAATATCTGAAAGCGAACCGAAGCCTGCATCATTGAGAGACTCAGCCCCCATAGTGGCGATAGGAGTAGGTACCGAAAAGCTATCACGCTTGATACGAGAACCGGTGATGACGATTTTTTCTAGTGCTTTATCTTCACCTTGCGTCTTAACTACCGAACTACTTTGTTCAACTTGTTGGCGGTCGATTTGTTGCTCTTCTGCAGTTGCTGTATTGCTACATGCGAGCGCAATAGACAGGGCGAGTAATTTAATATTATTGTTAGGTGACACGGGAGTCCCTCTTTTAATTTCTGATTGTTGTTTATTTATTAGATAGTTAGGGCTTGTTGAAAGAAGTACATACCTCATTGTTTTGACTAAGCAAAAAAGCACTGCACCTCATTTTAGCCATTGTGACTGTCACTATGATTCATGCAACGAATTGGACATCTATTCTTTGACGTTTTTAACTCTATTTAATATCTATTATAAAATAAGTATACAATTCAATTTGTTAGGTCTTATTTCTTGAGGTGTTGTATTGTTGCCATGATGTTTGTCGCGTTACTTTTGTCTTTTGGTCGCTAATTTAGGTATGATTTACAACGTATTTACTCATGGTTATAAAAATGCAGCACAGTGCGACTTATCAGTTATTAGATGTCAATATTGATCCGGTTGGGCATATTTTGTCCAGTGCCGGGCAGGAGTGTTGTGTCCAGCCTAAATTTATCGAAGTGTTGACAGTATTGGCGCTTGCTTACCCAAGCGTGGTTACTCGAGAAGAAATCATTGAGCAGGTTTGGGGGGGGAACCTATTTGTTGGAGAGAAAGCGCTAACTAATGCAATTTGGCATCTTCGCAAAACTTTTAAAACCCTACTTGCAGGCAACGAAGAAGAAAGCAGCACCGCTGATTTTGAGGTGATCGAAACCATAAGAAAGTCTGGATATAGACTAAAAATACAGCCAACCTTCATCGATATCCAGGCTACTCCCAGTAAGCCTGGCGAGCAAAATTTACCTTTCAAGCTCAAAGTGGCAGGGGTAGTAGCTACATTATTCATTCTACTTAGCGTTTTTATATATTTATTTGTTGAACAGTCAAGCCATCAACTCGAAAGTGTGACGGATTACCCTGGACGTGAGCTTTTTCCTAGTGTTTCCCCGAATGAGCAGTACCTAGCGTTTGCTTGGCGAAAGTTTGGCAGTCATGCAGGACTATATTTAAAAAATCTAAAACGTCCTGATGAACCTCTTGAAGTATTAGTCGATGGCCCTGGAAATGTCTCTGTATCTGTGTGGGGGCGAGACAATCGTACGCTCTTTTATATAGAGAAGCGCTCAGAAGCATGTACGATTAAGTCACTGGATATAGTGACCAAAACACAATCAGATATAGCTAGCTGTATTGCAGATACGACCACTACCTTAAGCTATTCAGCTGAAAAAAACCTCCTTGGATTTATCGCAAAGCAAAGCCCTATGGATCCTCCAAAAGTAACCTTGCTAAATTTAAACGATAAAACAGCGACAGAGTTAGGCTGTGAGCTAGATTGTGACGGGAGTGGGCTTGAAAGTATTGCGCTTTCTCCCGATGCCAAGCAAATCGCGATTAGTCGCAACTTGCCGAACGGACTTGAAAATCTCTATTTGAAAAATCTGGATACCGGGAAGGAAGTTAAAATATTAAGTGGACATGATGACCTGCGAGGCGTGAGTTGGCATCCAAATGATGATTATTTGGTTGTATCAATGATTGAACATGGTGCACGTCGCGCGTATAAACTTTCACTTGAAGGTAAAGTATTGGGGACATTGCCGTTTGACGGGTTAAGTTACCCAAGTTTTAGTCAATCAGGACGTTTATATTTTCATGACTGGAACATTAATACTTCTATTATGAAACTTGACCTTAACGCGCAGGTCACCAGTTCGCCCTTTCCATTACTACAATCACAAACTAGCTTCCGTTATCCCAGTTATTCACCTGTGTCGGAGCGTTTACTCTTTGTGTCTAACCAATCAGGGTTTGATGAAGTTTGGGTGTCTAATTTGGAAGGTGATAAACGAATACAACTGACAGAGCTTGGGTTACAAGCAATGCACCCTGTATGGTCACCTGATGGCACTAAAGTGATTTTTACCACAAAGTCACATCAAGGAAGCCAACTTCAACTTTTGGATATGGCCACTAAACAAGTAACGCAACTAAAAACTGGGCTAAAGTATCACGGTAAACCCAGTTGGTCCCAAGACGGTAGCTCAATTTATATTTCTGATGACAATAATGTATTTCGCATTTTTCTTGATTCAAAAACCGCTCCAGTGAAGTTAACTACTGGCACCACCGCACTTGAACATGAAGGGTTGTTGTACGTATATAAAAGCGAGACACAAGAAATGTGGTGTATCGATTTAGCAACTGGGGTCAACACGCTGTTATTTGAAAGTGCACACTTGGCTTCGAGCGCAAGCTGGTCAGTGTCCGATGCGGGACTTTACTATTTGTATGTTCGTCATGGAGACTTCCGCATTAGTTATTTTGACTTTGCCAGTAAAGCGCATAAAGATATTATCCGAGTTCCAGAACGTAGCTTTAGTCGAAGTCGCGGGCTTGTATATATAGCAGAAAAACAGTGGCTGTTATTTACCGGTTACGAAATCCCACAAGTAGATATAAAACGAATCGAAATGTAGTCATGAGTCATAATTTCTCGACTATCATAACCACAGGTTTGGATAAGAAATTAGCTATCCCAAGCTCAGGTTATATAACAAACTCAAGGCAATTAGCCCTTAGATGAAGGATTTAAACAATGATTGAAGTTGGACAAAAATTACCACAAGCCGAATTGAGCGAACTTACCGCTGACGGCATGGTTAATCACGAAGTAACAGCGTTGTTCGCTGGCAAGAAGGTAGTGCTTTTTGCGGTTCCCGGTGCCTTCACGCCAACTTGCTCCGCGTCTCATTTACCCGGTTTTGTCGTGAATGCAGATAAACTTGCTCAAAAAGGTGTTGATATCATCGCTTGTGTATCGGTAAACGATGCTTTTGTAATGAAAGCTTGGGGTGATGCACAAAACGCAGAAACAATTATGATGCTTGGAGACGGCGATGCGAGCTTTACCAAAGCGCTAGGGCTTGAAATGGATACCGGTTCATTTGGCGGTGTACGTTCGCAGCGTTACGCAATGATTATTGAAGACGGCGTCGTGACAACACTCAATGTAGAACAACCTAAGCAATTTGAGGTCAGTAAAGCAGAAGTTATTTTAGATGCTCTATGACTGTAAAAGTCAATGACCTGAAGTTCAGGTAAATAATACCAGTTCGCTTTGAATGGCCTAAAGGTGCGCTTGTCTGAGCGAATTGGTATGAAAAAGGGCTACTATTTATTGCTTTTAGAAATCACCCAAAAATGATTAGAAAACGTGCGTCATGGCTGGAGACGAAAGTTTTCTTACTCTTGTAAAAGGTTACATGGAGTTAATGTCGTTACAGTATCTTTCCGACAATGTCAGAGGTCAATATGTGATGGTAAAATCAGCCCATGAATTTGACGAGTGTGGCTACGTTATAAAACACAATTTTATACCGTCCGGCGAACTTAACAAAATAAAGCAAGTCGTTTTAGCGTTTCATCATGCGTGGCGGGCTGACAATAATGACTTTTATCAAAACAGAGCAGTAAATTCTGCCTACCTTACTGCACCAAAGTACCTAGGCGAACAGCAACGGCTTGTCCTTTTTCAATTCATTGCCTCTACTCCTCTGGTGTCTCTAGCCACATCCATATTTTCGGGTGAGTTTAGGTTTATGAATACTCAGCTATTTTTTAACCCAGTGAACGCTACTCAACTCAATTATTGGCACCGAGATCCGCAATACCATTTAACCATCGAAGAGCAAAAACAAGCGTTGTTGTCGGGGCCCGAAGTGGTTCATTTTCGGTTAGCACTGGAAGATGAGCCCGGAATAGAATTGATCCCAGGTACTCACACGCGTTGGGACACAGTGCAAGAGTTAAACGTGAGGTTAGAGCAGGCAGGGCATCATAATCATGAAAGTCTGTCAGAAGGTAAAACTATTCCACTGAAAGCGGGTGATCTTCTCGCTTTCTCAGCCAATATGATACATCGCGGTATTTATGGCAAAAATAGGTTGGCACTTGATATATTATTTTGTGAGAGTGACCCCAAACTCACTCAGTATATTAATCAAGAGTGTTTACCTGAGGGAGAAATGCTGACGTTACTTGACGTACCACATGTTTTTCACCGTTAAGTAGTTTATACCAATTGCACTAAGTCTCCAATCAATTTGAAGGGTGAAATACCATATTAGCGTCGTTAAAAATTTCTCATTTAGAACAACTAAATAGCAAAATTTTTGTCTAGCTACTAAAGCTATTTCTCCGCTTCAAATTGCTCACTTACCTAATACAATTGGTATTATTTCGAGGTAAGTAAAGCTCAACACGATTAGTTCTTGTTGAGCTTAAAATATGAATTAATTAACCTGAGCTGCGGATAATTAATGCCTTTCTAGCAGCCAGTTTTAGCGCTAACTGCGTTGAATTCACTTCCAATAGCCAGCTATTGGTGCGTAAATTCGCCTTGTTTTCCCTAAAACTTGCTGGCTAGACAAGGAAAAAACTAAGTTGTGCTTTAGCAACAATGAGTTGGAACATTCCTTATCCAAACCTCAGGTTAATTAGATTCTATAAGTCGCATTCGCAGGATTGGAAAAGGCTTTCCCATATCGTCAGTTGGTGAGCGTTCATATACCTTAAAACCGTTTGCTTCATAAAAGCCGATGGCTTCTGGGTTTTGCTCATTGACATCAACAAACTGCACATTTTGTGTTTCAAGTGCAAAGTGAAGCAGCTCAGTTCCGACACCTTGTCCTCTGCTTTTCGCGAGTACAAACAACATTTCGATCTTTCGGTCATGTACACCAATAAAACCGACAATATCCGCGTCGCTATTTTTTACACAGTGCAGCGTAACGTTTGGAAACGCCTGTTCAATAATAATAGGTTTAAAATAAGCGATATCCGCCTCAGTGATAAAATCATGAGTGGCTCGCACAGAGTCTTCCCAAACAGCCAGTAATTCCTGGTAATCGCTTGGTGTAACTGGACTTATCATCATTTTTCCTTTTGCCTAATAAAACAGTCCAAATGGGGTAAAACGATAAACAATAAGGAAGATTAGCCAGCCGGACGAGCATAACATACCCGATGCATTAAAGGTACAACGGGTATTGCGGTAAATTACTTGTATGTGGTTGTATAGATTGTGCGTCCTTAACTATTCATCTAGTTGAAAAAATGCAACTTGATCGGTAAGTAGTTTGGCTTGATTTTCCATATTTCTACCTGAACGAGATGTTGTTTCAACCAGAGTAACGTTCTGCTGAGTAATATTATCCATTTGCGCGATGGTGGTGGAAACCGCAGCTATCCCTTCAGCTTGCTCTTTCCCAGCGTTATCTATGTCAGCCACCATTTTGCTCACCTCGGCAATTGATTGCATTAGCTCATCGAAAGTAGTACCAGACTCGTATACAAGTTTGCTGCCTTGCGCCACAGCATCAACGCTATTTTTGATCAATGCTTTGATTTCACGAGCCGCTGATGCGCTACGTTGAGCAAGGTTTCTCACCTCTCCGGCAACCACGGCAAATCCGCGTCCAGCCTCACCAGCCCGCGCTGCTTCAACGGAAGCATTGAGGGCTAAGAGGTTGGTTTGGAAAGCGATTTCGTCAATGACGCTGATAATGTCAGAGATTTTCGTGCTGTAAGATTCGATTTTACCTACTGCGGTAATGGCATCATCAATCGATGCTTTACCCGAGTGTGCTTTTTCTCTAACAATAGTCGCTTTCTCTGCGGCATTGCTCGCGCTACTCGCATTCTTTTTAACCGTAGCGGTAAGCTCTTCCATAGTGGCGGCGGTTTCTTCCAAGCTCGCCGCTTGATTTTCAATGCGGCTATTGAGTTCTTCGTTGTTATTCGCGATTTGTTTAGCCACATCAAACACTTGCTCTGCACCGCTGTTTATGGTGTTAACTAAGTCGCTTAATTTATCGAATAAGCCGTTCATTGCTTGTTGCAGCACCGAGAACTCGCCACCTATGTGGTGGGTGATCCTATGTCTTAAATCACCTTGTTCCATTGCCAAGATTGCATCTTTAATATGTTCAACCGCTTGTTTTTGTTCTGTGATATCCGTTGCATATTTAACGACTTTAAAGGGACGGCCTTGTTGATCGAGGATAGGGTTATAAGACGCCTGGATCCATACCTCTCGACCTTGTTTTGCCAATCTTAAGTATTGCCCTGAGTCGAACTCACCTCGATTGAGCTTTTGCCAAAATTGCTGGTATTCAGAACTAGTGGCTTGTTCGTGTGTAGCAAAAATACGGTGATGTTTACCTTTGATTTCGTCAAGTGAGTACCCCATCGTATCTAGGAATGACTCGTTGGCCCATAAAATAGTACCATCCATTGCAAACTCAATGACGGCTTGTGATTTACGAATGGCTTGAAGCTGACCATCAAAATCAGCAGCAATGGCTTTTTGTTCGGTAATATCTGTCGCAAATTTCACGACTTTTAGCGGTTTCCCTTGCTCATCTAAAATTGGGTTGTAGGTGGCATGAATCCAAATTTCTTTGTCACCTTTCCCTCTGCGTTGAAACTCGCCTGTTTCAAATTGGCCTTGTTTTAAACGCTGCCAGAATGTTTTGTATTCACTGCTTTGCGCGTAAAAGCTGTCGACGAACATGCTGTGATGCTTGCCAATGATTTCTTCTTTCTTGTAGCCCATGACAGACAGGAAGTTTTCATTTGCTTTTAAAATATTACCTTGCAAATCAAACTCGATAACGGCTTGCGAGCGGTTGATGGCTTTGAGTTGTCCGGCAAAGTCGAAAGACGCCAGTTTTGCTTGAGTAATATCCGAGGCATATTTGACGATTTTGCCTAACTGGCCATTTTCGTCATAGATGGGAGTATAGGTTGCTTGGATCCACAGAGTGTTTCCTGATTTGGTTAGGCGTTTAAACTCACCTGATTGATGCTTACCTTGTCGTAAAGCATGCCAAAAGTCTTGATATTCGCTGCTCTCAGCGTCTTCTTGTGCCACAAATAGTCGATGGTGTTGGCCTTGTATTTCACTTAATGTGTAACCAACCGCATTTAAAAATAGCGTGTTTGCAGTCTTTATGTTGCCGTAAGGGTCAAACTCAATAACGGCTTGAGTTTGTTTGATGGCATCAACTTGCCCTTGAAAATCAGCAGCTTTTGATTTTTGTGCGGTGATATCTGAGGCATATTTTACGACTTTAATGGGCCTATTCTGTTCGTCAAAAATAGGATTGTAAGTGGCTTGGATCCATATCGTTTTGCCTGATTTTGTTTGCCTTGCGAATTCACCTTCAAAAAATTCGCCATTGTTTAGGCGTTGCCAAAATGCTTGATACTCCTCACTGGCTGCGTAGTCATCCTTAACAAACAGACTGTGATGCTTGCCTTGTATTTCCTCTAGGCTGTAACCCATAACGGACAAAAAGTTGTCATTCGCGCTCAGCACTTTACCGTGCATGTCGAATTCGATAATCGCAAAGGACGCTGATAAAGCTTGTAAATTTGCACTCATGTTGGCAATGGTGGTGAGGTAATCACTGATGTCAGTCGCAATAACTAAAATTCTGCCTTCTTGAGTACGTGATAGCTCCAGTAACAACTTCTTCGGTTTGTGGTCATTTGCAGTATTGAGAGAGAGCGCTATCTTTACATGTGCTTGGTGCTCAAGTTGAGCGAGCCCACGCTTAAGTGCGGCGGCATCGGTTGAGGTGTGACATATAAAAGCGAGAGATTTCAACTCGTGGGTAACTGGGTATCCGAGTAAGCGGGTAAAGGCCGGACTAACTTGACAAATATCTGTTTGATAATCGACTTCCAAGTAAGGGGTTTTTGCCTTAAAGAGTTGAAATAACGCTGTATCTTGTCCATCTTGCTTTTTTGCTTTTCCCAAGCCAAACGTGATCATATATAAGCCACCTGTAGCGGTAAATTTTAACAATATTAACTATAGTAAAGTTGCTTAGGTCCGCCACAAAATAGCCGCAAAACAAACATATAATTGTGCGACTTAAAGCAAATTACCATCACGGATAATAAGGGTATAGCCGTAACTCAAATGTCTTGGTAAAATCTTCGCCAATTTTTATAAAAACGAGCATTAAGATGGGCAGAGCATTTGAAGTCCGCAAAAACGCCATGGCAAAAACGGCGGCGGCAAAAACAAAAGTAAACTCAAAATACGGAAAAGAGATTTACGTTGTTGCTAAAAATGGCGGCGCAGATCCTGAAACGAACTTGTCACTACGTCGTTTAATCGACAAGGCAAAGAAAGATCAAGTTCCTGCACACGTTATTGATAAAGCAATCGAAAAAGCGGCAGGCGGTGCAGGTGAAGATTACACGCCAGCGCGTTATGAGGGTTACGGTCCAGGTAACAGCATGATCATCGTTGACTGTTTAACAGACAACATGAACCGTACTATCAAAGATGTTCGCTTACCGTTTACCAAAACTGGTTCAAACTTAGGTAACCCAGGTTGTGTGGCGCATATGTTTGACCACTTTGCAATCTTAGGATTTGCAGGTGATGACGACGAGTCAGTTTTGGAAGCGCTAATGATGGCTGATGTTGATGTTACTGACGTAGAAGTTGAAGACGGCCAAGTTTCTGTTTTCGCACCTCACACTGAATACTTCAAGGCGAAAACAGCACTGACAGAAGCGTTTGAAGGGATCACGTTTGAGGTAGACGAAATCACTTGGGTGCCGCAAACTCACGTAGAAATCGAAGATCCAGAAGCAATCGAGACATTCGAAAAGCTAATCAACATGCTTGAAGATGTGGATGACGTACAAAACGTTTACCACAATGCGATTGTCAAAAGATAAGTCGTTTATCGATATAGCGCACAAATAGTTAAGGCCGACATCGTTCGGCCTTTTTATTGTCTATGCCTTGTGTGTAGCAACATTAGTTTTTATCATGGCAATAGGAAACAATAATAGTAGCGTTTGCGAGCCAATATAGATGACCCAATTAACGTGCCTTGCAATAGGAAAGTAGCCATCCCCTTGGTTTGCGAACAGCCAAAATTGACCGATAATAGCATCCGCTAGCATTGCTAGAATAAAGCCGCTGGCAACTGCGTAGTTGGTTTTTTCGTTGAGTTTAAGGTTTTGAATCATAAGCCAAAAACCAAAAACACCGAGCAAGGTCACTAATAAGCTATAACTTGCGCTCAACAGCAGGGAGTATTGGCTTATCGTGGGTAGGTACATCATTTGATAGCTAAGCGACGATAACGCAATAGACACCACAACCAATACGGTCGCGGTTGCTAATGTTAATGCAAATTCTCGCCTTAAAAACCGAATAAGCAGTCCGAGTAAAAGCCCATAACCAAAGGCAAAAAACCAAATAGAGTCGATCAAGTAGTCATGCTTTATGGTTTGATCTTGACGATGATAAAGCTCAAAGAGATTGAAGTTGACGATATCTCCGCCAGTACATAAGAGCAGTGCTATCCAACAGAGTTTTATGTCTTTGTGTAAAGTACTGGGACTAGTAGCCAAGCTGGTTTTACGAACATGCCACCCTAATCGCAACACAAGAAGTAGTGAGACTGATGGTAAAACCCATTGAAATAAGGCTTGGTGACTTTGCCAAAGTAGGCTGCTGCCAAGCAAAGACGTCACGGTCGCAATGCCAAGCAAAAGCAATGTGATAGGTTTATAGTGGACGGTTTGCAGTATATTATTCACAGTCATTCCTTGTTGGCAATTATGGCAAGCTGTTTAGAGGCTCGTTTTTTCACCTTATGCAAAGTGTAATAATTATCTGCGTAATTGCCTCTTGCTGTATCAATTTACAGTACAATCATTTACAGTATTTGTCTTGCAGATCTATTACATTGCTACTTTTTATAAGGGTAACTCGTTCATGTCTAATCTTAAACTCAATATAGCGCTTTCATGCTCAGTTCTTGCATTGGCTTTTTCTGGGTTTAATGTCATTCAAACCAAATTAGCAACCTCTCCTGTGGCAACGCACGTATATCAGAGCTCAGCTCAACAGCCTCACTATAATGCAACTCAGTATACGCAGAGCACTCAGATTTCAACTGACGAGTCTGAACAAGTTGCTAAGTTAATGGCTCGGATCAATAAACTTGAAACGAGGTTAAAGGCATTGTCGATGGAAAAGTCTGATTTACTTTCTGAGCAAGCGCCGGATGAGTTTGAGTCTTTAATCTTCTCCTTGATAGAAAAGCGTGAGCAGCAGAAAATTGACGAGATGAAAGCAGAAAACCCCATTTATGGCTTTTATGAAGACTTACCCGAAGACTACGAAATGCGGATCAAAACTGATCCTGAGTACGCAAGTCAAATCAGCAACGATTTAAAACAGAAAATTCTAAATAACAGTTTGCCGGCGGCAGAACGTTTAGCTGCAATGAGTCAGCTGCAAATGAACATGTTTATGCTAAATCGCAATGAATTAGAGCAATATGATTATCAAGCTGTAGAATCTATCCTCAATATGACGCATAACATGAGTGATGAAAAGTTGAGGCTACAGGCGCTTGAGCTTGTGTCGCGTACACCTATCGTTGATGAGCGTTTGTCACAATCGTTTGTGAAAATGTTAGAGCAAGAGCCTAATGATTACGTGAAAAGTCTCGCCGCAGAAGGATTGATGTCACAGTACTTCCAGTCAGGTGCCGATCCAAAGCAGCAACAAAGGATCGCACAAGATTTGCTGTCTCTCTATGAAAATGCATCGGATCCTAAGGTTAAAGCCATCCTCAAAAACTTGATGGGCGATGAGCGTATGCTGGAAGAGCTAAAACGCCAGTCTAATGGTTGATGTACATGGAGTTAAAACTTGGAAAATAAGCAGTTAGATATCGAATATCGAGTAATCAAGGAACATATCAATGAGTTTCCGACCCCCATCACGTTTAAACAAGGCGCCAGATTGGCCGTTGGTGAAGAATATGAGGGCGAAGAGGGGTGGGACAATTGGTTTTTCTGTGAAACTGAGGAGCAAGTGTCTGGTTGGGTACCTGCTCAAGTGTTTCGCTTAGTCAATCCCAAACAAGGTATCGCATTAATGGACTATACCGCTCAGGAACTATCGGTAGTTCAAGGTGAACGCTTATTGGGGCATAACCAACTCAATGGTTGGGTGTGGTGCTCAAGTAAAAAGTCAGAGCTGCAAGGTTGGGTACCGCTTCGTAATCTAACGCAAATTTAGTATGTGTTGCTTTTTAGCAACACTCCTCTCTTTTCTTTACTACTTTTTTAAAATACTTGTGTTTTTCGCCAGTTTCCCCGCTCACTCTGTCACTTTTATAGCAATTACCTCAAGATGGGTGTGGGGTTTAAGTTTTTGATTTTTAATTGGTTTTATTTTTTTGCTGGTCTCTTAGAAAATATAAGAAAAAATTTTCGATATTTTTATAAAAATTTTTTCTGGCGGCTCTGCTCAATACCGAATGTGAATGATTGTCGCATGAAACTTAACCGCTTTGGGCTGCACTCAAATCCTAATTTTTTATGGTGTTGCTTTTATGCGACACCTTAACTTATTGAAAATAAATATATTTTTATTTTGTCTCGAAGTCACCTGTTGCTAAATGGCAACAATCTCACTGAATCCATCCTTAATGGAAATCTCCCTTTGTTTTTAACTCGTTGATTCTTAATTACTTTTAAACTTTGGCATCAAAGTTGGAATAGTTACCTCGAAAGCAAAAAACATTCGCTTCAACACAAACCAACGTAGAGAAGCAGAAACGACAAGTTTAGAAATATGAGAGGAACTGATTATGAAAACTTTAGCAATCGCACTATCAGCAGCTGTACTTTCTTTCGCATCAGTAGGTGCTCACGCAGACTCTGAGTTTGATAAATACGATGTTGATGGAGATGGTTACATCTCACTAGGTGAATCAAAAG
The DNA here is from genome assembly GCF_024124685.1 of Pseudoalteromonas sp. OANN1. Classification (NCBI taxonomy): domain Bacteria; kingdom Pseudomonadati; phylum Pseudomonadota; class Gammaproteobacteria; order Alteromonadales; family Pseudoalteromonadaceae; genus Pseudoalteromonas; species Pseudoalteromonas sp. OANN1. Next base: position 46,922 of record NZ_JAMXSE010000019.1, on the reverse strand, counting down.
CGAATCCAAATTTAATGGCGCAGTTTAAAGATCTTGACGCCGACCAAGACGGCCAATTAAGCCAGTCTGAGTTTGATAACTTTGAAGGCTAATCACAAGCCGACGACATAATAGCAAAATTTAAAAATACCCCAATTTAAGGAAAAGATTATGAAAAACGTATTAGCAGCACTATCAATCGCAGGTTTATCAATGGTTTCAGCGTCAGCACTCGCTGGTGATGACTTCGCAAAATTGGATACTGATGGCAATGGTTCAATCAGTGTAACTGAAGCGAGCGTAAGCGCGTCATTGAGCGAGCAGTTCGCGGATTTAGACGCTAATGCCGATGGCGAACTAAGCAAGTCTGAATACGCAAATTACGAAGGCTAATTTGGCACTGGATTTAATAATGAGTTAAAGAGCTGGGCCGCATGCCTAGCTCATCAGAACAAAATGACACAATTGAAGGATTAGATTATGAAAAACGTACTAGCAGCACTATCTATCGCAGGTTTATCAATGGTTTCAGCATCAGCATTTGCTGGTGGCGATTTCGAAAAACTAGATACTGATGGCAACGGTTCAATCAGCGTTACTGAAGCAAGCGTAAGCACTTCGTTAACTGAACAGTTTGCAGACTTAGACACGAACGCCGATGGCGAGCTAAGCAAATCTGAGTACGCGAACTACGAAGGTTAATTGCTAGGTGGGCTTAGCGCCCACTGCCTTTAACACCATTACGAAAACGACAGAAGGATTGGACTATCATGAAAAACGTATTAGCAGCACTTTCAATTGCAGGTTTAACATTCGCTTCAGCTTCTGCATTAGCTGGTGAAGATTTCACTAAATATGATACTGACGGTAACGGCACCATCAGCATGACTGAGGCAAAAGTAAATCAGTCGCTTGCAGAGCAATTTACGCAACTAGACAGCAATGCCGACGGTGAGTTAAGCGAGTCTGAATTCGCAAACTTCCAGGGCTAATCAAGCCGTCCAGAAGCAAATCATATTTAGGAAATTTTAGGAGCAAAATGATGAAAAATGTACTTATCGCACTATCAATCACGGGTTTAACATTAGCTTCAGCAAATACTATCGCTGGTGAAGATTTCGCAAGCTATGACACAGATGGCAACGGTGCTATTAGCATGAGCGAAGCAAAAGTAAATACAGCGCTTATTGAGCAGTTTAAAGACCTAGATGTAAACGCTGACGGAGAACTAAACGAAACTGAGTTCTCTAACTTTAAAGGTTAATTTGCGACTAGAGCCGCAATGAGAGACGGGCATAGTGAGGAGAATGGCTATGAAACTTAGAACGGTATGTGCAACTACCATAGGTGTATTGGTGAGTACGATGGCACTGGCAGCAACCTTATCATTTCAAGATGTAGACAAGGATAAAGACGGGCAGATCAGCCTGCAAGAAGCATCAGTATCATCAACATTACTTGGTCAGTTCGAGAAGCTAGATGCAGACAAAAATGGTCAGCTAAGCGCTTCTGAATTCTCTAACTTTAAAGGCTAGGAGGTCACAATGAAAAAGTTAGCAACAGCAATTACAGCCGCCACAGTACTTTTTGCCGGCTCAGCAATGGCAGCAGAATTTAACGATTTTGATTTAGACAAAGATGGTTTTATCTCTAAAAGCGAAGCGTCACTGTCAGAATCTCTTGCTTCAATCTTTGATAAGCTAGACAGCGACGGAGATGGCAAACTGTCTGAGAAAGAATTTAATCAGTAAGCAAGTGGCAATCCAAAGCGCCACGCCTCCCCAAGCTCGACTTTGTAGTCGGGCTTTTTTTATTTCGAGCTGCTAGGGCCTGCTGACCTTTCAAGTTTGTTTTTGCAGCAGTTTGATTGGTATTTATACAAGGCAGAGCCTGCGTAGCATAGTTATTCTATGTAAGCTAGGCGATAACACAGTAGAAATGCCAATCAAGCGCTGCCCTTTGGGTTCCCCTGAGTGCGCTTTGTTCATTGTTGCTCAACTTTTGCCTAGATTACTAGGCGGACAAGTCGAGCGTCGCGATCAAAACACACTCAGGAGAACAAAAATCAAACAGAAAAGGTCAACAGGCCCTAGATAACTTAAGGTTTGGATAGGGAAGGGATTAACTTAATTCATTAATCCAGGGATGATCCCTGATCCATTTCTGCATTTTAGGAAAGCCTTGTTTTGGGCAAGTCATATCCCATGCATTGAGTAATGGGTAGCCAAACCCTTTCCCTTCCTTAAAAGCAATTACGAAGCTAGCGCTAGCGCCTTTATAGCCATCCTTATGTAATACGACCTCTAAAGGCAAACCAATATATTGGATGGCAGCAACCGACCAAGCAATGGCGGCCATTTCTTCCCCTTGCATGGCTTGTTTTTCTCGGCCATTTTTGAGACCATTTTTATACACGTCTTCATGGAGTTGGTCGCGGAATATCGGCTCACATACGGCGATATGGCCGGCTTCGTGCAATATATCACCGGGGTATAGCAATTTCTCGTTATCGATATAAAGTGTACCTTTTACCGTTTTTAGACCAGGTAAAAATGTATTTTCCTCGACTTCATGAAATCGAAAAGGTAGCTGAATTTCGGTGAGAAAATCACAAATGCGTTTTGTATGCTCGTGCATGTTAACTCTACTTCCCTTGAACAACCGTACTTCATTCTTAGTGAGTTTAACCTACGCTTCCAATTGCGCAAATTACTGGAGATTACAACTTGTTAGAGAGGCAGTTTGATCACAGCAAGCATTTCACCATCATCTTCATTGATTCTAATTTCTTCAAAGCCAAAGCTCGCGTAAAACGATTTTGCAACGGGGTTGCTCGGTACATAACAGATTTCTATGGTGGTAAGGTTTGGTGTCAGCTTGATTTCTTTGAGTGCGAGGGTGAGCGCTTTACGCCCAATCCCTTGTTGCTGACATTGCTGATCAACCATAAAGCGCCAAATGGAGATGCGCTCTATACTCTCTTGTACCCACATTAGCATCCCAACAGCTTCATCATCGTGATAAATTGCGCGCGTGGTGTAGCCATCATTAAATTTTGATTCTACGATGGAAAACATGTTGCAGGCTACCAAATCTTGCTGCTCAGGGCTGACATCTAAATCGCAAATGGCTTCGTAGTTGTGTTTATCAATGGCTCTTAGAGAGATATTCATCACGGCGTCCTTGTATTGTTATAGAAACACTATTTCAAACATGGTTGTTTTGGCAAGAGAAAGTTTGCTTTATTAGCCGCACAATCATTGACCGTTAAGCGCTTCTTCCTCACACTGGAAAGCACTTTCGGCTTTATGTCGTTTTGCCCAAAAACAAGGACCTTGTGATGCAGCTTACCACATTACTTAATATCTCTATTCCTATGATCCAAGCGCCAATGGCGGGTGTGCAAAATTGGCGCTTAGCGGCTGCAGCAACAAATGCCGGAATACTCGGTTCAATTCCTTGTGGGATGCTGAGTAAAGAGCAGGTCGTTGCTGAAATTGAGCATTTTAAAGTACATGCTTCAGGCCCATATAATCTTAACTTTTTTTGCCATGAAATGCCGGAACTTGACCCTTATCAACAAGACAAGTGGAAGAAAAAGCTTGCTTCATATTACGATGAGCTGGAGTTAACACCTAGCGATGACATGGGGATCTTAAGACGCCCATTTGATAGGGAAATGGCTGAGGCCATCGCGCCTTATAAACCTCCCGTGATCAGTTTTCATTTTGGGCTTCCTGATACTGAATTGGTCGAGTTCGTAAAATCGTGGGGGACGACTATTTTATCTTCCGCAACGACCTTAGAAGAGGGGATATGGTTAGCTGAAAATGGTGCAGACATCGTAATAGCACAAGGGATTGAAGCGGGTGGGCATAGGGCAACCTTCACAGAGACAAAGCTTGAGTCTCAACTACATACTCGTCAATTGGTAACTATCCTCGCTGATGCGCTATCGGTTCCTGTAGTGGCTGCCGGGGGGATTGCTTCTCATCATGATGTTACTATGATGCATGAACTGGGTGCATGTGGAACACAAATAGGCACTTGCTTCTTACTATGTGATGAAGCTAGCACCTCTTTGGTACATCGTGATGCACTTAAATCACTGGCTGAGCCGTCTGCCGTGACCAATGTGTTTTCTGGTCGCCCTGCCCGTGGGATTGAAAATCGGCTAATGATAGATCTTAACTTCATTAACGAAGACGTACCGACTTTTCCATATGCATCAGCTGCTTTGACGCCATTGCGCGCTGCTGCTGAAAAGCAAGGATGCGGCGATTTTAGCCCCCTTTGGGCAGGCGTTAACCGCCAAGGTTGCATGGAAGTCAGTACACAAGAGATGGTAGAACATCTATGGAATGTTAAATAACCTGAGCTGCGGATAATTAATGCCTTTCTAGCAGCCAGTTTTAGCGCTAACTGCGTTGAATTCACTTCCAATAGCCAGCTATTGGTGCGTAAATTCGCCTTGTTTTCCCTAAAACTCTCTGGCTAGACAAGGAGAAAACTAAGTTGTGCTTTAGCAACAATGAGTTGGAACATTCCTTATCCAAACCTCAGGTTAAATAAGAAACTTTAGTTAACAAATTTGACACATTTCGAGTTTATGCTCTAGCGTTTTATGACAAGGCCAACTCTGTTGTGCCTTGCTCTTTGTTACCTACGTAAATCGATTATTTGCTTGGGTGACGTATTCGTTATGACAATAATAAACACGGAGTCGTGCATGAGACATTCTATTTTAACAGCCGCGTTATTCGCTTCTTTTTCTTCGCTGGCAACCCCTACTTGCCCAAGTATTACCGCACTAGAAACCCATTATGCAGCACCTAATATGGTCAAGCGTAGCTTTTCTAGCTCATTTAACAAATACTTATCTTGGCTGCCGAGTTACCATATGGTACACGATCAAGTAACCGCTGCCGGTGCTACAACTCAGATCACTGCTAAATTTGACTACGGTAGCATCACTCATAAAGACTTGGAATTCGAGTCGGTGGAGTTTTACTACCGTGCTGAGTCGGACACAAATTGGCAATATCTTGGTGAGCAAACCACCAATGGCGATGGCAAGGCGTTTATCACCTTGCCTGAGTTATCGGCGGGTCAGTATCGTATATACGCAGGCGTACCAGCTGATGGCACTGGTGCACAAGGTTATGTCACGGTTGTTGAGCCAGGCACTCAAGCGGTCCTGTTTGACATCGATGGCACATTGACCGAATCCGATGCCGAGCAAATTGGCGACTATACCGGAATAGATCATGCCGACCCCAAAGATGGCGCTTATGATTTAGTTCGCCACTATCTTGATTTGGGCTATCAACCCGTATTTTTGACAGCCAGAGTGTATTGGTATGCTAAAGGGACACGCGGTTGGTTAAATTGGATGGGCTTACCGCAAGGCTTTCTACGCACATCACTCAGTAATGAAACCAGTTTGTTTAAAACGGCAGAGTATAAAACTGCGGAAATTAATCGCTTAAAAGCGCAGGGTATTGATGTCGTTCGTGCTTATGGTAATGCTAAAACAGATGCTGAAGCCTTTATCAAAGCGGGGATCCCAGCTTCAGAGGCGTTTACTATTGGTTCTGATGCTGGGCATTACGGTACCACAGCAATTACCGGCAATAGTTACCAAGTGCATTTAGGTGAGCTCACAACTTATCCTCACGCTGATTGCTTGTAGACCTTCCCCTCGATTGATCCTAATTTTTAGAAATTCGCAAAAGGAGCCGTATTTTGGCTTCTTTTGGGGAATCCTGTGTACTAACTTACGCTGCCATTATTTACTTTTGTTTACGTAACATTCATCAAAATTTCATTTTTCACACTATTCTGGCTTGACCTCTGACCATTGTAATCTAAAGTTTATTTGTTACTAAATTGTAATAATTGGAGCAAGTACATGAAAAGGTTAATTCTCAGCGCCCTGCTTGGGTTGCTATCGGTCGTTACCTCTCCCGCCCACAGCGGTGAGGAATTAGAGTATCCCGTGGTATTAGTTCACGGTCTGTTTGGCTTTGATAATCTGCTCGGAGTAGATTATTTTTATCGCGTACCACAAGTGATCCATGAGGAAGGTGGGCAGGTTTATGTTGCAGAAGTATCATCAGCCCATAATTCAGAATTGCGTGGTGAGCAACTACTAGAGCAAGTTGCGTTGGTTCGAGCATTAACGGGGAAAGACAAAGTTAATTTAATTGGTCACAGCCAAGGCGCGCAAACTATTCGCTACGTTGCTTCAGTTAAACCTGAGTGGGTGGCCTCAGCGACTAGTATTGGTGGCGTAAACTGGGGTAGCCGTTTTGCTGATGTTGTTCGCGGTGGAGTAGACAGTGGTTCATTTTCGGAGCAGTTTTTAGCGTCGCTTGCTAACGGCCTTGCGGGGTTGATTGATTTGTTATCTGGTAAAGCAACCGCACCAAAAGACGCACTCGAAGCGCTAGGCGCTTTGACCACGGCTGGCACATTAGCATTTAACCAAAAATACCCTGAGGGTGTGCCAAGCCATTATTGTGGCGAAACGCAAAGTCTAGCGAGCAATGGCGTGCATTATTTTTCATGGAGTGGCAGCAAAGCGTGGACCAACGTATTTGACCCTGCTGACAACGCACTTGCACTGTTCTCTCAAGTTTTTGATGAGGCCAACGACGGCCTAGTATCAGCTTGTTCTAGTAATTTAGGTCAGGTGATCAATAACCAATTCAAAATGAACCATTTAGATCAGGTAAACCACACCATTGGTATTCATCACTTGTTCGAAACAGACCCATTAACCGTTTATCGCCAGCATATTCGCCGCTTAAAAGGTCTGGCGCTATGAAAAAGTGGGACTTTTTGCTAATCATTTTGACTATGCTGTCGCTGGTTTATATCGAGAGTGAACAGCAAGAGACGCCGCGTCATGTTCCCCGGTTCGCGGAGTTATCTGAGCAGCAAAATGATGCGCATAAGGTCCCACAACCCACAAGGAGTGCATCTGTAAGCGTACATTGTGAGACCATTAATAAACAGCATAAGTACCAAATCGACGATTGGCTTTTTGAGCTACAAAACCATAACCAAGCCGAGCAGTGGCAAGCTTATCTGGATTTATTGCCACAATGCCTTCACGAAGTTGCTGGTCTCTACGTGCAATTTAAGCAGGCCTTAATTGATGTGGATGCGCATCTTAATCTACAAGAACGTGTTGAGCTACTACACGCACTGCAGCGGCAATTTTTCACGGATGAAGTGATAGCAGTTTGGTTTGAAGATGATAATGCGTCGGATACGCAAGCTTTGAGTCGCTGGCAAATTTTGTCAGACGCATCTATATCTGAGTCGCAAAAACAGCAATTAATTGAAACGCATATCAGTGGGCTCCCAAAGCGCGAACAAGTGTTATTTCAAACCTCAGGCCAGTTACACACCCTAAACGCAAATTGGCAGCAAAAACACTATAACGAACTAAGTGCTGAGTACGGTGATGAAGCCGCAACGCGTATACTTGAAGTCCAGAAGCAACAACAGCATTGGCAGCAAAAACTACAAAGCTTTATGCTGCAAAAACAAAATATTCTAGCCGAGCTTGGTGATAGCCAAATCGCAAAAGAAAAAGTCGAGTCACTACTCAAACAAACCTTTACGGAGAATGAGCAAAAGCGAGTTGCTGTATTGGTTAAGTGATAATTTTTTAGTTATTGATAAGATGTATAGGCCGATTACGTGGAGCAGCCAAACCTGCAGCCATGAGCCCATCTTGATAACTGGTCAATACAATCAAAGAAGCAGTAAAACATGAAAATTGAACCAAACCTGTGGCAGCTTTATTTACAAGTATATTTTCAACCAATACAGCCAATCCGCTTTGATACACGGGGCGCTATTTTGAGCCTTTGGAATCCACATGGAAAGGTATTTTGTAAAGATAGAAATCAGCGCTTATCACGATTTTGGCAAGGGGCTTTACAGCGTGCAAATGTGCCTTATCAGTTGCTGTGGGGCGGTGATCAGCAAATGCAATATCGAGAGTTAAGTGCTTATATAAAATGTGATTTAGCATCGGGATACCGATGGGCGGCACGATTAAACCAATTGGGATTTTATTTCGTTGAAGATAATCAATTGCATCTCTATAACAGTAGCGATAAAGCGCAAAGCGATGTGGTGACGGATAAGTTCGTATCTCGGATTATCTTTGCTGCACTGCCTAAAAAGAACTCTGGGTGTCTAACTGTGCGAAGCGCTGTGCAATAACAGAACTGTCGAAAGAGCTAATGCTCAGTTAGGAGACCGAGTGAAAAGGCGATTCAATTGAGTGGACTTACACCGCTTCACCGATTTCTTCATCCACCAAGCTTTTTATTTCCTGCCTCACCCACTGGTGGATTGGACTATTGTGATGAATGAGATGCCAAAATTGTTCAACTTGAAAATCGGCAGTGTGAAACGGTAAATCGGCCACCGTGATGTCATAACGTCTACTTAAATGAGTGACCAGACGTTTTGGTAATGTGGCAATCAGATCCGTGTTAATCAATAACTCCGGCACCATCGAAAAATGTGGTAAAGATGCCACTACTTCCCGCTGAGCATCCAACCTTTTCAGCTCATGATCCATATCCGTTTTGCACAAGCCATTACCAGAAATGATGAGATGTCGGCTCTGGCAATAACGGGTTAACGTCATAGGCTGATGAGCCCATTTATGCTGACAACACATTACTATGGCATAATTATCATTAAATAAGCGCTGTTTAAATACGTTGGTGGGTGTCTCATCCGTGGAGTACAGTAGTAAATCCGCCACCTTTTCCAAGTAGTCATGAAGCGGTATAAACGAGTTGTAAGACACAATTTGTAATTTCAAATTTGGAGCACGCTGTTGAAAACGCGCTAACAATTTCGGCACTATCATCATCATTTCGAAATCCAGCGCCCCTATAGTGAATACGCCTGAGTATTGCAGGGGATCAAACTCGTCATCCACCAACATATGACGAATAGTAGTAAGTGATAGCTCGAGTTCGCTACGAAGGCGCTCACCTTTTGCAGTTAAACGGTACTCATTTTTCACCTTTACCAATAATGGATCAGCAAATTGCTTACGCAAGCGCATCAGGGCTCGGCTCACTGCTGGCTGGCTCATGTTTAATGCTTGAGCGGCTTGACTAATATGCTTGTGGATCAACACCTTCTCTAAGATCGTTAACAGATTTAAGTCAATACTACGTAGATTTAACTCAGGTACACCCATACCATCACCGTATAAAATTATGCGTAAATGATCTACATACTATAACAAACATGCATTTTTGATATGTTTGTTTTTGTTTTATCTTTTTTTCATCTTATTGAGGAGAGAAAAATGAAACTATCCACCTTAGCTTTAACCCCTATTGCTGCTGCAGTGTTTGCTTTTAATGTCAGTGCGAAAGGCCATGACCATAATAACCAGCACGCGATTTTATTCCCTGGTGAAACGGTTCAAACCGAAGTCGAACCATCAACAAAGCACTCGCTGAAAATCGGCCAAAAAATCAATAACCTTTATGAACGCCAGTTTGATGACAGTAAATTCACGGTGCAAAAATTGGGTAAAAATACCTACTGGATCGGAGTAAATTACTACAATGCTACCGTTGTGGTGTCCAAAGACTCGGTGTTGCTGATTGACCCTCTTGGTGATGGCCGTATTGATGCGCTTTTTCGAGGTATTCAATCCATCACCAATAAGCCGATCACTGCTATTATGTATTCTCATTATCACCTAGATCATGTCGGAGGAGGTAATCAACTAATTGACTTAATTAAGAAAAATTATCCAAGGGTGGGGCATGTCCGTGTTATCGCTAGTCAAACCGTTGCTGACAAGATCAACCTCCACGCAGAATTGGACGAAAACGGTGTAAGAACCCCTAAAGTTCCAGCACCAAATGAAGTGTACGATTTGAAAAGAGCTAGAACGGTCAAATTTGGCTCAATAAGGCTGAAGATGATGGCACCAGAAGGTTCTGGTCATACACCGGATAACACGATGATTCTAATTCCAAGCGATCGCGTGCTGCATTTCGCCGACATGATTAACCCTGATCAGCTGCCGTTTTACAATTTCGCGGGAGCGGAAGATTTCCATGGTTACGAAGTGGATCTACAAAATCTTCTGAGGAAACCCCTCAGTAAGCACTGGAACTTTATTAACGGCGGTCATGGCAATATAGGCTCAAAAAAGGACGTAAAAGATCTGCTGGAATACATTGCTGATGTTAGAACTGAAGTCGGTAAACAATTAGAAGTTGCACCCTACACCCCAATTTTTAGTGACGGCAACCACTTCATCTGGTTCAAACGCTGGCAAGAAGAGATCGTCAACAATGTGCATTCCGAACTAGCGAACAAATATGGGCATATGTATGGTTTTGATTCAGGTGTGGTGGAAACCCACGCAGCCATAATTTTAGCAGATATGATCGATCATTAAGTTCACTCCGGTCACACGGCGCGCTAAGCGCCGATTTTTTCTGCACCAACTAAATTGAAGAACCTAGCTGAATTGACATCCACGTTTGTAACAAACTAAAAACTGAATAAAATAAGCGCACATAAAATCTATTTACCACCAGCCATTGGAGAATTGGCTCTTTAACTATTGTATAAAGCCAACTATTTCAAGGTCGGCCAGATAAACTATCATCCATATTTGCTGTACCAGTTCAGATTAGCACTGACAGTAAAACTCCCGGGTCGCTGATATCAGCCTCTTTCATTGCTTCCCCGATCTCTTTACTTAGGGTCATCATTTGCATTTGTAACTGAGCTACCATTTGATGTTGCAATTCTATTTGTGCTTTGAGAGTTTCGTCATCTTGGTTTGTTTGAGCTTTTAACTTTTCAAGTTGCTTCTTTGCCTGTTCTAAAAGTTCTTTAAGCTTTTCTAACTGCTCAACCATTTTTTGAATATGACTTGGTAACTCACTTCTTTTATCTTGTTCAGCTTTTTCTGTTGCTTCACGGCCAGAAAGCCTATTTAGCTCAGTTGAAGTTAATTTGTATCCTACTTTATTTGCTTCAATTTTATATTCGCTGTTTTGCGTTGATAAAGTACTAACTTTAGGAGAGGTGTTCATACAAAATTAATTGGTTTACTGCAGGTGAACTGTTATCGGCAGAGACCTTGAAAACTAGAGTTTGATAGAAGGAATTGTTTACTAACCACTTACTAACTTTGCCTAGCGCATAGCCGTGGCAGCAGTACAAATCAAACCTTTATAATCTGAGAGCTGACTTTGACCTTGAAAGGTTTGCAGCACGAATAAAAAACAGGGCCGAAATTAGGCCCTGTTTGCTCTACTTAATTGGTTTATTTTAAGTCAAAGCGGTCTAGTTGCATTACCTTCACCCAAGCGGCGATAAAATCGTCTACAAACTTCTGTTTGGCATCGTCCGATGCATAGACTTCGGTAATTGCGCGAAGCTCAGAGTTAGAACCAAAGATTAAATCAACTGGTGTTGCCGTCCATTTTATCTCTCCAGTTTTACGGTCACGGCCTTCGTATAGGCCTTCTTGACCTTCTACCTTTGACCATTTAGTCGACATATCTAGCAGGTTAACAAAGAAGTCGTTGCTCAACTGACCTGGTTTGTCAGTAAATACACCGTGCTCTGCACCTTTGTAGTTTGCGTCTAAGCTACGTAGGCCGCCTAATAGTACTGTCATCTCAGGTACAGATAGGTCCAGCATATTGGCTTTGTCTACTAACATTTCAGTTGGTGACATAAACGCCTCATCACTGTAATAGTTACGGAACGCGTCTGCCTTTGGCTCAAGGTAGCTAAATGATAAGACGTCCGTTTGTGCTTGTGAGGCATCGGTACGGCCTGGTTTAAACGCTACATTTACTTTGTAGCCTGCGTCGTTTGCAGCTTTTTCAACTGCTGCAGAACCACCTAACACAATCAAGTCGGCAATAGAGACTGCTTTTTTGCCAGCGCGCTTATTAAAGCGGGTTTGAATGTCCGTCAATGTAGCTAGCACTTTGTTTACCTCGTCAGGGTTGTTTATCTCCCAACTTATCTGAGGCTCAAGGCGTAAACGGCCACCGTTAGCACCACCACGCATATCAGTAACACGGTGGCTAGATGCTGCCGACCATGCTGTTCTGATCAGTTCTTGCTTTGTTAGACCTGAGTTCAAGATTGATTTTTTCAGGGCATTTATGTCCTTACTATCAATCATCTTATAGTCTGCTTTTGGAATTGGATCTTGCCAAGTAAGTACTTCGCTCGGTACTTCCGAACCTACATAACGGGCTCTTGGACCCATATCACGGTGAGTCAATTTGAACCAAGCCTTCGCGAACGCCAATTCATATTGCTTTGGATCTTTGCGGAAGCGTTCAATGATCTTGCGATATTCAGGGTCAAATTTTAATGCCAAATCTGTGGTGAACATTATCGGTGCATGGCGTTTACCTTCAATGTGGGCGTCTGGTACTAGGTTTGCCGCAGCTTTGTTATCTGGGATCCACTGGGTCGCACCAGCTGGGCTTTTTGTCATTACCCAATTGAAGTTCATTAGGTTGTCGAGATAATTGGTTGACCACTGAGTTGGTGTGACCGTCCAAGCACCTTCTAAACCACTTGTTGTGGTGTCTGCACCTTTACCCGTGCCGCATTTATTTTTCCAGCCTAGGCCTTGTGCTTCAATCTCTGCAGCGGCTGGTTCTTTACCCACACAATCAGATGGCTTTTTCGCGCCATGTGCTTTACCAAAGGTGTGACCACCCGCGATAAGAGCGACCACTTCTTCGTCGTTCATGGCCATGCGACCAAATGACATGCGAATGTCTTTCGCGGCAAGTAATGGATCTGGTTTACCGTGTGGGCCTTCAGGGTTGACATAAATAAGTCCCATTTCAACGGCTGCTAATGGGCCCTTTAGTTTGCCTTTCTTGTCACGACGCTCGTCTTTTAAGAAAGCATCTTCTGGACCCCAATAAACTAAATCTGGCTCCCAATCGTCTTGACGGCCACCGGCGAAACCAAAGGTCTTAAAGCCCATTGACTCAAGCGCAACGTTGCCCGCTAAGACCATTAGGTCTGCCCACGATAGGCTACGACCGTACTTTTGTTTAATCGGCCATAATAATCGTCTTGCTTTGTCTAAGTTTGCATTATCAGGCCAGCTGTTTAACGGATCGAAACGTTGTTGGCCACCAGCCGAGCCACCACGGCCATCGTGTACACGATAGACCCCAGCGCTATGCCATGCCATACGGATCATAAACGGACCATAATGTCCCCAGTCGGCAGGCCACCAGTCTTGTGAATTGGTGAGTGTTTGCTCAATGTCTTTTTTGACTTGCTTAAGATCTAATTTATTGAATTCAGCTGCATAATCAAAGTTTGCGCCGTAAGGGTTGGATTCTGGGCTGTGTTGTCTTAATGGGCTTAGGTTTAGTTGTTCTGGCCACCAAAATTGGTTGGTTTTTGCTTCACTCATTGCAGCAAAGCTCGGGGCTGATAGCGTTGTTGTTACTGCGAGCGCTACGGCAGACAACATCGTTCTAGATTTTCTATTCATGGGGTTTTCCCTCGTAATTAAAGTGTGTCTCAAACTGCGTGTTAAACTTTAGTTCACAAATTAAAAAGAGAAAATCCAGAAAAACAAATTGGTATGTTCGGAAAAATAAATCGATAAAAAATGATATTTATCAAGATATTATATTTTTCCTATAGCGGGAATATTTTTGAAGTAAAACTTTAATTTAGTATTTTGCAATAATTAGCTTAAAACAGAAAGCTTGTAAGATCATATTGAATTTTGGTAGCTAGCTAGGTGCGCAAAGATTGTGCAAAAAAGTCTCGTGATTGTATTGGATATAAAATAAAGATGTCGGAGTAGTGAGTTCTACTCCGCTTTATTCGCCAATATTGAAAATAGCAATGGTACTTGATGCCCTTTATTCAATAATTGAAAGCCTTGTCCAGACACCGCCTCTAAACCTTCAAAGCAGTTATATGGACTGAAAGGGTGCTCATCGAAGTGGGTAATTGTAAGACCTGCTTGCATTAAGGACTGCATCACTTCGGCGATTGAGTGTGGCCAAGTCGCAATGGTTTGTTTGCTATCTTGGTGGTTCTCAGTATAGGTTGATTCTTCGCTAATATCCGGCTGAGTTTGTGGGAAATAAGGGTAACCCAAATGAAGGTCAATACTTGGGTGAAACTCCACGAAACAAAACTGACCGCCGGGCTTCAATGCACAGGCAATAGTGGCAGCCCATTGAGATAAATCTTGCAACCAGCAGATGGTGCCATAGGATGCAAAGACAATGTCGAATCGTGTGGTATTCTCAAGCCCAAATTGCGCGATATCCAGACAGATAAAACTGGCATTAAGCCCAGTTTGTTGAGCCAATGTATTTGCTCGGGTTATGGCTTCTGTCGAAAAGTCGACACCAGTTACCTTAGCCCCCAGCCTTGCGAATGATAGGCTATCTAAGCCGAAGTGACATTGTAGGTGAAGCAGACTCTTGCCTGATACATCACCAAGTAGCTCACATTCAATGGGATTGAGCGAAGAGGTACCTTGCAAAAAGCGATTGACGTCATAAAACTCAGAGTCAAAATGTGCCTTGGCTCGTTCTTCCCATGCCGCACGATTGAGAGAGACATAATCCATATTGAATTCCCTATTTTTGTGGATTTTCTTTAACAATAAACAAGTTAGATAAATTAGTAAATAAACCGAGGCAAGACTGCCCCGGCTTAGTTGGGATCCCGTTTATTTCTTCGGATCGTGTTTGTCGAACCACCACTGAATATAAGCCACTTTGTTTAGCAGGTTGGATGGCCTTTTGGTAATTCCGTGTGAGGCATCTGGAATTCTGACCATAGCTGTTTCTACACCTTGTAGCTTAAGCGCTTGATAATACTGCTCAGTTTCTGAGATTGGCGTACGATAATCCGCTTCACCTGTCAGTAGCATCGTTGGAGTTTTTACATTACCGACATAGCTAATAGGTGAGCGTTTCATATAATGTTCCATGTGCTCCCATGGTTTTCCTGGGAACCAGTAGTCCGCAAAAAATGGATAGAAATCTGCTGTTAATACAAAGCTATACCAGTTGATCACCGGCTTTGCTACGACTGCTGCTGCGAATCTATCCGTGTGACCGACCGTCCACGCGGTGAGTACGCCACCACCTGAACCGCCCGTAACAAACAAGCGGTCTTTGTCTATATAACCTTCGCCGATCAGATGATCCACACCTGTCATTAGGTCATCAAAGTCATGACTTGGGTAGTTGTGGTGGATAGTTTGGGCAAACTCTTTGCCGTAGGAATCGCTGCCCCGTGGATTCATGTAAAGCACCACGCTGCCTTGGGCGGCAAAAAGTTGTACTTCGGCGCTAAAATGTGGGCCGTAGTTTGCAACTGGGCCACCGTGGATCTCAAGTACGAGCGGATACTTTTTAGATTTATCGAACCCGGGAGGGTAGGCGACCCAAGCTTGAATTGGCAGTTGATCATGTTTCGACTTTAGCCAAACTTCTTCAACTTTTGCCAGTGTTTTATCGCCAAGTGCATCTTCGTTAAGCTTTGTAATTGGTCTTGGCTCGCCGCGTTTTACGATTGCAACATCGGCAGGGCGCTGGGTATCTGCGAGTGTAAAAGCTACTAATCCACGGTCACTGATGGCATAGTCACCACCTGAATAGGGGCGACCAAAACTAACACTACCAATGGCATCCGTTATCTGCTCAAAACGCCCTTTTAACGGCTGGTAGCCAAGTGTGGTTTTCCCTTCACTGTCGTAACTTACATAGACGCCACGGCTGTTGGCGGCCCAAGTGATAGAGGCAAGGCTTCTATCTAAATCGGCTGCATAGGTTTTGGTTTCGCCTGATTTGAGATCTTTGATATAGAGTAGGCTGTTCTCGTAATTAGTTTTTTTATCATCATAACCAAGGTAAGCCAGATAGTGGCCATTAGGTGACACCTCTGGGTGATTATCTGGGCCAACTCGGTCAGTTACCGCTGTGATTTCAAGCGAGTTTAGGTCTAGCTTATAGATTTCACTGTTAGTTGGGTTTAACTGGTTATCCTTGTGGCGATTAGCTGAAAAATACAGCGCCTTTGCGTCATCAGCAAAACTCAGTTCGCCGCCATGATCAAAGTT
Organism: Pseudoalteromonas sp. OANN1; assembly: GCF_024124685.1. Classification (NCBI taxonomy): domain Bacteria; kingdom Pseudomonadati; phylum Pseudomonadota; class Gammaproteobacteria; order Alteromonadales; family Pseudoalteromonadaceae; genus Pseudoalteromonas; species Pseudoalteromonas sp. OANN1. The sequence continues at coordinate 30,772 of NZ_JAMXSE010000019.1, read as the reverse complement.
GCCTGAGGTTAACTGTTTTGCGTTGCCACCGTTGGCGTCAATTTTGAAAATATGATTAAAGCCCGGTTCGGTATAACCAGCACCGTCGGCGCGATAATATACCTCATCGATAAATACGGGTGGCTTTGCCCATTCTGCTCCTTTGGGTTTCCCAGCAACAGATACCGGTGGTGCCTTTTGGCTGGGAACAAACTGGCTAAAGTATAGGCTTTTACCATCTGGGGACCAATGCAGTCCCGATGGTCCGTGGGCTAAATTGCTGATCTTGGCAATGGCTCCAGTTGCTAACCATTTCACATAAATTTGGCTACTACCGTCGCGAGTAGAAACAAAAGCGATGCGATCATTACTAGGCGACAGCACTGGAGAATAATCCATGTGCAATCCAGAGGTAACTGGCTGCATTGCGTTGGTAGCAAGGTCTACGGACCAAATATTACCGACTTTTCTATCACTTTTGATATCCATGCGGTTGCGCACGAAGAAGACTTTGTCACCGTCATTGGTGATGTTAATTTGATTAGCATATTCAAGATTAAATATATCGTTTGGCTCAAGAGGTGCGGCTTGCACAGCGCAAGCTGAGCTTGCAATCGCGACGCCTGCTAGAAAGTATTTCATGACTCATCCTGTTTCTAATTATCATTTCCACTATGCGCCATATTGCAGCTTAATCAACTCTTTGCGGTGAACAAATTAAAAATCCATAAAAAAGTGCTTTACCTCAACTTAGCTTGCGGTTTTATCGTTGCCAGCAGTCAGCGGAACTTATAAATAAGAGGATGATATGTACTTAGAACACGTAAATTTGGTAGTTAGCGACCTAGAAGAAGTTCTTCACTTTTATCGCGCCGCATTTCCTCACTGGGAAGTTAGAAGCAAAGGGCAAGGCGAGTGGTACGGCAAAGCACGAACATGGCTGCATTTTGGCGATGACTATCATTATATAGCGTTTAGCGATCACGGTGAGGGTCAAAATAGAGCACTCGAAGGTCACCAAGTCGGCTTGGCACATTTTGCCTATGTAGTTCAAAGTATCGAGCGTGTCGTTAATAGGTTAACCGAGGCAGGTTATGCGGTCGATAAAGTCGGAGTGCAGCATCCACACCGAAAAAACGTTTACTTTATTGATCCAGCCGGATACGAAATTGAGTTTGTGGAATATATGAGTGATCTGCCTTCTGAGCGTAATAGTGATTGAAGACCAAATAGAGCATACAGATAGTCGAGAGTTTATATAGAAAATAGCCACGAAGGCGCTTACTGCTCCTTGCGGCTATTATTAGTTTTAGGTGCTTTAACCTGAAGTTATTTAGTTTTGATAGTTTGACCAGCGTTTAATTTGCTCAAATACCGCTGGTGATGGTTCGCTTTCTTCCTGTACCGCTTGTCTATCACTGTGCATGATGGATTTTTGCGCTCGAGACTCCATGTTTTGCTTTACATGACCACTGTTGGCGCCACTCCAAAATTGCGCAAAGTTGAGTATCAGGCTTGACCACTCATCATAGTCATTGAGTACAGAGGTATTTTCGTTATCACCGTTGAGGTCAAAGTTCGTCAGTAGATCAGAGCTACTACCATTACAGTCAAAGTCGACAGCCTCGGATTTATCGTTGTTTAGTCCTTTTGATTCATCGATATTCGCTTCGTTTATTGGCTTATTATGACCATGAGAGTAGTCAATAATAAAATGTTCTAGGCCCTCAGTTGGGCTGTTAACGAGTGCGGTTCCCTTAGGGAAGCAGTTTTCGTTGCTATAAAACCATCGACTTAAATACCGATCCCCTTCTTTATTACCAACCGTTGCCAAGCCATCGAGTTGATATAGGTAGTTCATCACACTCACATGGTTTGGTTTGAAGTTTACATTTTCATTGCCGCCATGATACAAACCAAGGTTGTGACCTAATTCGTGCATAATGGTGCCGGCTTGATAGCTGTAAGTCACATTTGCGGCGATTTCTGAGTCAACATTTAGCCCCCAGTTACCAAGTGAAATTATCAAGTCATTCCCAAAAAGCTCAGCCAAACCGGATGAACCTTGACTACCATCTTCTTTTTGACTGTTTGCCATCAGCATATAGTGAAAAATTGGCCGGCGTTTAAGATCAAAATGCTTGGCTTTGTGATCAAGAATACTCGGCGCTTGCTCTGAACTTGCAAAGGTTGTAGTTTGTACAAAGGGGATCTGCTCGCCGCCACCTAAATCATGTTGTTCAAGTGATAAACCTTCTGCTTGGTGATACAAATTACCCACGTCAAAATGCACTGCGATATCTTGAGCAGCAAACGCCGCTTTTACTTTGTCGAGTGCGGGTTTGTGAGGCGTAATACCTGCATCATTACTTTCCATATAGTCAACTTCTATGAAAATATCTCTGACGCCGGCTCTTGCCCCCCATTCGTATAAAGGTAGGCCTGCGAATGTGCCACCAGGTTGCTCTGAACAATCAGGGATTCCATCTAAGTCCTCATCTTTATCACAGAGCACATCATTATTGCCGCCAGGTGTAAAAAAGGCGGCAGATTGCCAATCGCTAATCGAATTGGTATCTGTTAATAGGCTTGTTCTAACAAGGCTTTGACCTAGTTGATTTGAAACTGGTAATAACTTGGCACTCTCTTGCCATTCTGAAGGCGTTGCCGGTGCTTTATCACTTTCGCCGAAACGGACAAAATCAACCGTTTCACCTTGCTTGTTTTGTAATTCGACATACCCAGATATATACCATGCTGGCGCAAACTGTCCATCGCCGACTAGCATCAACTGATTAGAGCTTGTAACGCTGCGCTGCCATGTTTGAGGTCCATGTTCATTTTGCACCACGATATATTCGCCCGGTTCAAGTAGCTGTGATTTCAGCGGAAAGACTTTAGTGCCGCCATCATTGTAGTTTTCCAACTCGATGCTTTCGGCAACAAGTTGATAATTACTCAAATCGATAGTTTCGTTTGTACCGTTGTAGATTTCTACCCAGCGGTTATCATCGATATACCTAGACGATGAAATCTCGGTGATAAGTAAATCTTTCTGTCCAGTAACAAAAGTAAGCTTTTCAGCTTGTGCGATGGCAGTTCCATAAAAGTTGGTCACCGTTTCTGAGATGGTTAATTCATATTCAGTGCCTGCTTTAAGGGACTCCATTGGTGTTATAGCAAAAGCGTATCCATCTTCTTGCTGTGTTTGTCCTACTGAAAATTCTACGCAAGTTTGATTACCAGATTCTCTTAGATGAATTGCACCATTACACTCTGAAGTACCAATTTCACTTGACCAAGACGCGGACATATTGTCGTCAAAGTGCAACTGGATCTCACCTGTTAAGCTAACCCGAGTCGCTGAGGACTCTGGCAAACTTGTTATTAGTCGTGGTGCTGATGTATCGATAATTTCTATCTGAACTTCTGCAGAGTTTGTGAGGTCGCCATCGCTCACGCCGAAGTGCAAAATCTCTTTAGTTATGTTGTTATGCGTTGGGGTATAGCTGTATGTCTGCGTTGTTGCATTAATTAATTCAACAACACCCGAAAGTGCTGGCTCGAAAGTGACCTCCAGTGCATCGCCATCTTCATCTTTTACATCTAAAGTAAATTCTAAGGTGTTGTTATATTCAAGACTGTGTTCTGAACCGGTAATTAGAGGGGCTCTATTTATTTGTTTGATGGTGACAGAAACTTCTTTTTCTGTGTTATCACCGTCATCATCTGTAGCAGTTATCAAGAAGGCTACTTTGGTATCTTCAGTGACTTCTGGTGCGGTAAAAGAAAGGCTAGAATCGCCCAAGGTAAGATCGATGACGTCTGGCCCTGAAGTTTGTTTTATAGTGCGAGACGAAATTGATCCATCACTGTCTGAAATTGTCACCCCACCACTTAGGAAGCTCCGCTCCCCAATACTTGCTTCGATTGCGGTTACGATTTCTGGTGGAGTATTCTTATCATCACCGCCAAAAAGGTCACAAGCACTCAGATGTACTAACCCTAAGCTGATTAAAGAGAGTTGAAATATTTTTTTATTCATTATTATTTTCTCTGATTGTTACAATATACTTACTAAAAACTTACCCTTTTTAGGGTCTTTAAGTACAGAGGTTGGTGTTAATGAATGTAAAAATAGTCAACGCGGGGTTTATTCTGCTCTTAGCTTGGCTGTTAAAACATGATCTTCCCATTTTCCAGCAATGCGCAGATATTGCTTAGCATAGCCTTCTTGTTCAAAGCCTAGTTTTTGCAACACTCTCGCGCTTGCCACGTTGCTAGGCATATAATTTGCCATGATCCTATGCATGTTTCGCTGATCGAACATATGTGAGATTGCAGCTTCTAAGATCTCGGTCATATAGCCTTGACCCGCAAATTGTGATGCTATGGAATAGCCTAAATAACAAGCTTGAAACGGACCTCGTGCAACTTGGGTGAAGCTACATAGCCCAGCTATCTGAGGCCGTTCTGGCAATAACGCAATAAAGTGATAAGCGGTATCGGATCGTGCGGCATGTTCGGCTTGCTCTGCAAGACCCAACCAATAGTCCATTGAGTAGTAGCTTTCTGGTCGAGACGGCTCCCACGGTGCAAAGTAATCGCGATTCTCTAAGTGATAAGTGAAAAGCCTCTCTGCATACACTGAAGTGAGTGCAACAAGTTTTGTTCTCGCTGTACGGATCATATCCTCAGTAACCCAAACTTCTCGTCATTTACCCACTCGCCGTTAATTTGGAAGTTATGTTTTAGCGTGCCTTCAAGCTCAAATCCTAGTTTTTTGAGTAGATGGTGAGAGGGATGATTTCCTTGGGTAACGGTGGCGATGAGCTTGTGGTAATTACATTCGTGCAAGGCAAAATCAATGACGGCCCTAGACGCTTCAAAGGCGTAACCCTTTCCTTGAAATTCGGGGGAAAGCATAAAACCTAACTCGGCCTGTTGAAATGGGGCCCACATACTTAAAAATCCGTGTAGCCCGATTGGGGTCGCTGTGGCCGTTTCTTCAATCACTAAGGTGAGCCAGGTGTTATCTTCTTTGTGCCACTGCCCAAGTCCGGCGCTTAAACCACGGTTAAACTTTTCACGCAGCGTAGCTTCATCGGTAATCTCACCGATGAAACGCATGACATCTGGTTGTTGATGAAGTTCTAACCATAGCGGCCAATCTGTATTAAGTATAGGTCTTAAGGTAAGCCTTTCTGTTGTGAGCTGCATGTAAAGTCCTTTCGCTTTGTTAACTTTCACTTATTAAACATGTACGGCCAGACTATCACAGATTATTGATTTATCACGTTTCTTATTTCTTCAATTAAGGCGATACTCGCCTTGTTGTCACCGTGAACACATAAGGTATCGGCGCGCAAGGAAAGTGACTTCCCACTTGCAGTCGTGACACTGCCTTGCTGGTGTAATTGCTTAACTTGCGCAAGTAGCGCTGATTTGTCATGCACTGCGCCCGCTTCAGAACGGGGAGTAAGTAAGCCTTCATCAGTGTACAGCCTATCGGCAAAGGCCTCAAAAATCAGTGATACATTATAGTCGTCGGCGAGTTGTTGGTGACTTGCTTGTTGCGCAGTGGCTAGCACCATCAACTTAAGCTCACTTGGGTAGTGTGAAATGGCCTTGATAACACAGCTTAATAACCTTTGTGACTTCATCATATCGTTGTAAAGCGCACCGTGTGGTTTTACATAACTTAGCGTCAAGCCTTGCACCTTTGCCATCCCTTCAATTGCGGCAATTTGGTAATGTAAGGCGTTGATGATCTCTTGCTCAGAGAGTTGCATTGAGCGGCGGCCAAACCCTTGGCGGTCTGGATAGCTTGGATGTGCGCCAAGCGTCACTTGATGCGTGTTGACCAGCTTTAGTGTCTGCGCGAGTACATCAGGATCTCCTGCGTGAAAGCCGCAAGCGACATTGGCCATGTCGATATGTGGCATTACGTGTTCGTCTAACCCCATTTTCCAAGCGCCAAAGCTTTCACCCAAGTCGCAATTTAATAACATGCTTATTTCCTACTTCGTTACTGCAAGCTCTAAATCTTGTCTATCTGTCACCAATAAATGGTGTGGACTATTCATAATACAAAACTCAGGCGCCGCTTTTGCTATGGCTAACTGAGCTGTTAGGCTGGAACCCCAAAAAACCGGAAGCTGCCCCTCTTTACAAGTCAATGGCTCGCCAAAGTTAGGCTTGCTAAGATCTTTGATCCCAACCTCATTTGGCTCACCAAAATGAAGTGGTAACGCATAAGGGAGTCGGCTTAGTGTTGCCGCTTGAATGGCACTAATAAGATTTAGCTTGGTTAATGGGCGCATCGCCAATATTTGATTCGCCTCGTACTTATCTACTGAGTTGCAAGATAAATTACTGATGTAAAGTGGTAAAGGCGTGGTTGGATTCGCCGATGGCGGGTTGATTCCATACTGCGCGAGTAAGTTATCAAAAGAAAGATAACTGGCAAAAGCAAAGGTAACTAAGTCGTCGCGCCAGTGCTCTTCTATATTATGGCATTCTTGAACGAGCTGGCCATGTTTTAAAATCTGATACTTGGGAAGGTGGTAGCGAATGTCTATATCTTTCCCTAAAGTGTCAAAGTTGAAATTGCCCGGCTCGCTGGGCGGAATAATCAGCTTGCAAACAGGTTGATTACTCTCACAAAAGCGAAAGAATGAATATGCTTCGCTTTGTGGCAAAATAATCACATTACATTGTGTGAACCCAGGCACGAACCCTTTAGTAGGACCCGTATAATCACCATCCTTGATCATTTTTCTTATTGCATGAGGTGCACTTAAAGAAGCACTGGGATCCATAGATTCCTCCAATTAGTGGTTTACTGTAACAGGCAGTGAACCTTCCGCTTTCGCTATTCCTAAAATCACTTTGGCCAGCGCCGTGTAGGCAGGCCCAGCTACTTTTTTATCATGATTTACGTCTACATTATAAGCATAACTTGCTAATACTGCGTTACTAAGAGGACCAAAGGTACTAATTTCGTATGGTGCTCTTAGGCTGATAAATAGCTGCTTTTTACCCTGTTGCTGACCGTATTGCAGTAATGCTTTCAGCGCTTCGGGTTGTACATTACGCGCCACCCCATGCTCTCGTAACTTTTTCACATCGTCCATGCCGCCAATTTCTACTGCACTTTGTGGTGGTGATGCATGTGCGGCGATTATCACGTCGGCCTGTTTAATTGCATCATGTGCAATGTCCGGGTCGTAGGCTTGTAGGCTTGTACAAGCAAGTGTCAGCGAGTTTTTGCTGTATGTTTGTAATGCTTGTTCAAGCGCAAAGCATTTTTGCCTATCAGGCATGATAAGGTGAACAACTTGTGCGTTATCTCTAAGCGGTAATACACCATCGTTTTTTACTTCGGTGATAGCCGCTAGTGCAAGCTCTGCTTCTAAGCGACGATGGCTTGGATTACCCAGTGTTGAATTGGCAATGGCCAAAGAAGCGCTCGATTGCGGCAGCTTTGTCTTGAGCTTAGCGATACGGGCCATAGAACTGCTAAGTTGTGCTTGGTTTAGTTTATTGGTATCCAGTGCTTCGCCTAGCTGAGCCATATATTGCTCAAAGCGTTTGATGTCTGCACGATTGCGAATAGCAATAGGCATTAGCGCGATATCCACGCCGGCATTAAACGTTTCAATTGTCGCATCGACTGGGTTAAAAAAGTCGCTGATCCCAGCCATATCTAGCGCATCGGTGACGGTCACGCCTTGGTATCCCAACTCGTGTCTTAGTAGTTGTGTCATGATCTGATAAGACATAGTCGCAGGCCTTATCATGCTCTCACCTTGAGAGTTGACGACTTTACTGTTGTCGAGCGCCGGATATTGAATATGGGCAGTCATTATCATGCCAGGAGGCGATGCTTTGATTATCTCGGCAAAGGGCAATAAATCTTGCTGGTTAATTTTGTCGCGGTCGTGATCAACACGAGGTAGTCCCGTGTGGCTATCAACATGTGTATCACCGTGGCCAGGAAAATGCTTTAGCGCAGAGAGAACGCCTGCGGCCTCAAATGCTTTTACCTGAGCAAGACCTAATTTGGCGACCACTTTTGGATTTTCCGAGAATGAACGCACATTGATCACCGGGTTGTTCGGGTTGCTGTTCACATCTACCGTTGGGGCGAAGTTTACGTTGATCCCTAAGCTATTTAGCTCCTTTCCAATTGCGCTTGCCACTTTGGTTGCGTAAGTATCACCCTGTTTTGGATAGGTTGCCCCAATACTCATATTGCCGGTAAACGACGTTGCTTGTTCACGGTTTATTCGCGCAACACGACCACCTTCTTGATCGATGGCAATAAATAAAGGAAGTTGACTTTTACTTTGTTGTGCCGCACTTTGCAAAGCATTGGTTAGACTGATGATTTGCGCGGTGTTTTGCACATTTTCGGCAAACAAAATAGCGCCGCCGATGTCGTATCTACTAATCAATTCAGACAGCTCAGGCGGTAAAGTTGTCATCGCTGCTCTACAATCTCCACTTGGCTTTTTGCTTTCACCGCAGTAATAGCGGAAATCGAGCATAAGCTTTTGTCCAAGCATTTGTGAAGTGGTCAGTGGCACTTGTGCTGCTGTTGCGTGAGCTGAAGTGATGAAACTCATGAATATGATAGTTCCTAAAGTAGTGAGCAGAGATAATAATCGCACAATCAATAATAAACGCTGAATAAAATTGCCTACACTTTAACACTGATTTAGAAGCGACTACAAAATGCTTTCTATTAGGCGATAACAGCATAAATGAAGCACAGATTTTAAAAGGAATAAAAAATGAACAACCATATAAACTATGTAGAATTAGCTGCAAAAGACTTAGTAGCAACACAAGCTTTCTTCGAGCAGGTGTTTGATTGGCAATTTGAATCTTACGGGCCAGATTATATTGCGTTTGCAAACTCAGGCCTTGACGGCGGCTTTTTCCGAGCCGATGTGTCTTCTAAACAAGCGCAAGGTGGAGCGCTCGTAGTGTTGTACAGCGATGAATTGGAAGCGGTGCAAAGCAAAGTAGAGCAAGCAGGCGGAGAGATAAGCAAGGCTATATTTGAATTTCCTGGCGGTCGTCGCTTTCACTTTATTGAGCCGAGCGGCAATGAATTTGCGGTGTGGTCTAAATAACCTGAGCTTAAAAATAATTAGTTAACACATCCCTTATTCAAACCTCAGCTTAAATAACCAAACGGTGTGCTGTAAAGCCCCTTTACAGCACACGTAATACAGAGGTTTTGCTGCAATAATCTTTCGTTTTCAGATCAGATAAAAACTTGAATTCGTTGCTATTGTGAACAATAGTTATTAAACACTGATGCAAACATCTCTTTGTGTTTGATACCTACTTATTGCGTAATCAGCCAATAGACTTATCTAATGGGTTTAGGTTTAGCGTAGAAGTGCAGGTGGCAAGGGCAATCATTGTACAAAACACCGCTAAATGCATCATCACCATACTTAGGTTTGATTAGGCAATGAGACGGATATTCTTAGTTGTTGGTATTTTACTCTCCTTAACCATGCTTATGGCCGATAAATTGGGCCTATACTTACTGTCACCTGTTACTTATATCATCATCAGCGCTTTAGTTTTTTTGTTTGTCGCGCTGCTTTGGTGGCAAGCACAAGATACTAATAAAATTATGGTTGATGATGGCTCTACCGTGCCACAAATGGTATTAGACAGCGACGGCGTTATCCTACAAGCCAATGACCAAATGCAATCCATACTGGGTGTTGGCAGCTCAGTAATAGGGTTAAAACTTGAAAATTTAATCGCGGTGAGCGGTAACATCCATAGCGAGGGCAAGAGTGGTGCAACAAGCATGTTCGAAGCGCTCGTAACGCAAAGTTATGGTAATTGCACGACCAAACACAGTGGCAAAGTTATTAGTCCTGTTGCTTTACCAATTAAAGTCGCGGGTACCGTTACAGGATATCTCTGTTATTTTAATACTAGCAACAGAGAAAATCGCCTCGCTCAGGCACTAGAAGAAGAAAAAGAATTGCTCGAAGTGACGCTGAGCTCTATTGGTGATGGCGTGATCTGTACAGACGTAAATGGCGTGATCACTTATATTAATCCAGTCACAGAAGCCATTCTCGCGATGTTAAATGAAGAAGTGGTCGGGCGGCGATTTGATGATGTTATGTCTATGTATCACGAAGAAACCAAAGCTTCGGTGAATAAATTTCCTGAACTTTGTCTAAAGCAAGGCCATACCATTTGTTTACCTGAACTCACTTCCATTACCAATCATCTTGGCCTTACCTTTGCTATCCAAGATTCCTTCTCACCTATTATAGCTAAAGATGGCAGCTACCTAGGCACTGTAATGGTCTTTCAAGATGTGACAGAGTCGAGATTAATGGCGAAAAAAATGAATCACCTTGCCCATCACGATGCATTAACTGGGTTACCCAATCGCTTATTGCTGCATGACCGTTTAGTGCAGGCATGTAAACGAGCTAAGCGCATGAGTCACCAGTTTGCTTTGGTATTTATTGACGTCAACAAATTCAAAAAAATTAACGACTCACTGGGACACGATTATGGCGACTTATTACTTAAAGAAATTGCGAGTCGATTAACTCAGCAAATTCGAGGATGCGACACCGTTGCCAGAATGGGAGGCGATGAATTTGTGTTACTCATTGACGGGATCCAAGATAAAAAATATGTACGTAAGGTGGTGAGTAAAGTATTGAGTAGCGTTAATGGACAATATTGTTTGCGCCAAGTGAGTCTAAAAGCCACGGTGAGTGCTGGCGTTGCAATTTACCCTGATGATGGTGACAACACGGAAGCTTTGCTAAAGCATGCTGATACCGCAATGTATCGAGCTAAAAAAGCCACACAAACGGAGTTTCAATTTTATAACGCACGCCTAGATCACGAGTCGGAGCAGCGTTTAGTGCAAGAAAGTCGGATCATTCAGGGGTTAGATAATCGAGAGTTTATTCCTTATTATCAGCCTATTGTCGATGCGCATACCCGCAAGATTAAAAAACTTGAAGTGCTCGCAAGGTGGCAGCAAGATGAACAATTGTTGGTACCTGAAGACTTTTTTGAAGCGGCATGTGATGGCGATCTGATGGTAGAAATTGGGCAACAGCTCAGAGCACTGGCCTTTCAGGCGATGAAAACATGGTTTTACGAGTACGATAATCTTGTGGTTAGCTTTAATTTTTCGCTTGCTGAACTCACCAATAAAACAGTAATAAAAAACTTTATGGAGCAGGCTGCGCAACATCAGTTGCCATCTCGGCAAATTGAAATAGAAATCAAAGAAGTTGACCTGATAGAACTACTTGATAAAGCACCGGAAGTGATGGCGGAATTAGAGCAAACCGGCATGCGGATCTCAATTGATCATTTTGGTGTTGGGCATACCAGCATGCTGTACTTGCAAAAGCTCACGTTTGAAACCATTAAAATTCCACCAGCTTTCCTTGCGACCCCTCAGTCTGTTGCCTCACAAAATGATATTGCAAAATTGATTGTACAGATGGCAAAGAGCTTGGATGTAGAATGTGTAGCGGTAGGTGTTGAGACCGCGTTGCAAGCTAAGTCTCTTAATCTCAATGGCTGTCACCTTATCCAAGGCAACCACCTTTTTGCTCCCGCTCCAGAGTCCGAGATCACCCCTATTCTCATTACCCACATGAGCGTAGAGCGGCGCAGATTAGGTCAAAATTAGTTTTGAAGGTTCTTGTTGGTGCATAAATCCAAGTGCACCACCTGCTAACTGCCTAACACTTCGTTAATTTCTGGATGAGAAATTATTAATTCTGAAAGCTAAGCTCAGAGCGATTAATTGTCTTTCTCACTAGCAGGGCCTCTTGCTGCGGCTTTTTTCGGTGTTGTTAAATTATCCGGAAGCATGGTGTGAAATGGATTTGATTGGTTATATATAGCGGTATTTTCAAGTGAATAACAGTCATTTCGACTTTCTTGTTCTTGAGCAATGACTTTTTCCAGTCTTACTTTTTCAATTAGCCTAATGTCATACAATTCTGATATTTGATTCGTGCTATATCCAAGCGCCGAGAGTTTCTTAGCGGTTATTATCCAGTCGAGCGCTTCATACGTATTAGAAGGTGCTTGCTTTCCTTCCCACGGAACTATTTTTTGCTTTAGTGGTATTTCATAGTTTCGATATTTTTCCCCAATGATTGCGCCAATGAGTAATGATACTGAAAATATTGCAATTAATGCACCGAGTAAGTTAAGTTTCTGCTTAGTCGGTGAATTAACCTCAATCTTAATAACGCCAAAAATAGTACCTAATAAAGCAGCGACAACCGCAAAAAAAGAAGCAACGACTGGGGTATTTGACGCGCCAATAAAGCACCCCAGTACTAAGGCAAATATACTATATCCTATATATATCACTTTCTAATGCCTGCTTCTATTTACAGCGCTTGTTACAGCGTTCTTTACAACGCTCGTAAATAGGGCCGCACTTAGAAGAGTTGCTACCTTTGAGGCAATCTTTTCGAGATTCATCACAATTGTCAACACACTCACTCCAGTCACACGAAGGAGGAGTTCTACTTGTTGACGACACCAAGTTTAAATGAATTGGTTGCTGATTGTTGATAAGTAAATTATCTAGTTCAACTTGAGTTTGAATGGAAGGCTCATTTGTAGTTTGAGTTGCCAATGCACAAGCACTGAATACTAGTATAATTAAAGTGGATAATACTTTCATAACAGAATTCCTTATCGTTAATTGTACAAAAATTCAGGTTAAATACCCACTGAAACCCGCAAGCTAACGAAGCTTTCACCTTGTTTATATGCGCAAGTGGGGCGGCTCATGAAGGCGTTTTTTATTTCCTTATGAGTCTATGGTATGTAGTTCTAAAAATTGCAATTGTCAAGTAACAGAATACAGCAATTTACTACATTGAAATTATAACCTTTGGCGATATTATCTTTTGCCTCTTAGTATCAAAAAGTTACTTCTCTTTGTTTATTTGCTTAAAAATATTCCTAAAACTTTCCCTTCGTTCGTTTATAGATTTACAGAGCTTCACTCACTTGCTCTGCCAACAACAAGAATGAAGGGAATACCATGAGCAACAATACATCTCGTTATAACAAACACCTTATTGCGCTTGCTATCAGTGGCGCGTTATTGGGTTCGCAAGCCGCGCTTGCACAAACAAAAGCACAAGACGCTCAAGTAAATACAGAAAAAAAGAAACTACTCGACCTTGAGCGAATTGTCGTCACTGGCAGCGGTGGGCGTGGCCAAACTAAGTTGGAATCATCTGTCTCAATTACCACCTTAAATGCCGAACAGTTGGCGCGAGAAGCACCTCTAGGTACGGCGGATCTGCTGGAAAGTGTGCCAGGCTTTTGGGTTGAAGATTCAGGTGGTGAAACCAACAATAATGTTGCACCTAGAGGACTACGTGGCGGTGAAGGCTTCCGTTATATCGGCGTTGAAGAAGATGGGCTACCTGTGGTGTACGACGGCGTTTGGGTTGATTTTTATCAGCGTCAAGATATCACGATTGAACATATGGAAGCGGTTCGTGGGGGCACCTCAGGCCTACTAACCACCAACGGCCCCGCGGCATTAGTAAACTTTATTACCCGTAAACCAGATGACATTGAAGAAGCGACGATCCGCCTAACTGCTGCCGATTACGGCATGTATCGCGGCGAGTTCTTTTATGGCACACCCATTAGTGACAACTGGAAAATGTCGATAGGTGGCTCATATCGTCGTTCTGATGGCGTGAGGGACACAGAGTTTACCGCAGATCACGGCGGCCAACTTCGACTCAATTTAGTGCGTGAGTTTGATAAAGGCCAACTCACGCTGTCTGCCAAACACCTCAATGACCATACCACTTTCTTTGTGCCTATTCCGCTTAGAGATCAAAGTGACCCTAAAGGCATTGCTGGTGTCGACCCACAACATGGCACCTTAATTGGTAATGGTCAGCGCTTTTTACACTATTTACAGCCTGATGGCAGCTATAAAACACGAGACCTTAAAGATGGGCAGCATACCAAGTTTAGTACGCTAGGCTATCATTTAGATTGGGAGTTAAGCGACCGTTGGCTACTAAATACAGCTGGCCGTTACTCACAGTTTGAAAACGACATGTATATTTTGCTTAACTTCGATAACTCGACGCTGGTCAATGCCAATACCCGACTTGGGCAGCAAGATGTGCAAAATATGCTGGACCAGTTTGCCAGCGATGGCGCCGTTGCCGCACGGTATCGATACGTCGATAGTGGTGAAATACTGACAGATGTCAGTAATTTAAACGGAAACGGCTTAGTCACCACAAGCTACCCGCTTTATTCGCGCTATGATGCCGAGCAGTTTGTTAATAAGCTCAATTTTACCTATGAAGGTGATCAGCATACGCTGACCATAGGGTGGTTATTTGCCTATGTAGATGCGGACTCCTTGCCAGTTGATAAATGGGAATCGCAGTTTTTAACGGAAGTAAAAGACAATGCTCGATTACTCGATATTGTTGCAGTTAACAGCAATCAGCAAGTGGTTGGTCAACTAACTGACCACGGCTCAACGGGTTATGCTCCTGGTTGGGGTCAGGCAACCGCTTTTGGTACCAGTACTTCCAACTCTTTATTTATCAATGAACAATATCAAGCAACCGATAACCTTCGTATTGATGGCGGGGTTCGGATTGAGTGGTTGGAGCTAGATAGCACCGCCTCCGCAACCACATTTGCACAGCCTGTTGCGGGCGCTTTTGACAGCGCTGGTAATGACATAGATAACAATCTTGCCAACAATTACGTCGACATGCCGTCAAACAAATTCCTGTCAAAAACTCGTAGTGAAACCGAAACCGCATGGACGGTGGGATTCAACTATACCTTCTCGGATGATGTGTCAGTATTTGGTCGTTATGCCGATGCATTTGAAATGCCAAGGTTAATGAGCTTTGGTCAGAACATTCACTCAGGGGTTGATGCCGACTTTAATGACAGCGTTAATCTAACCTTTAGCGAATTGGGTACTCGCTATGCTGGCGATTCAATTGGTGCATCACTGACCCTGTTTAGAACTAAATTTAATGACTTAGTGGAACGTAATTTTACCGGCAGCGATGGTGAGGTGGCGAATCAAACGATAGACACTGTCACCGATGGTCTTGAGTTTGAAACAGTGTGGCAGGCGCATGACAATTTACAGCTTGAGCTGACAGGCGTGTTACAAGACCCAAAAATGGAAGGATTTACCGGGGCATTTGCACATTGGGAAGGCAAGCAAGTGAAGCGCACACCTAAAGTGCAGCTTAGGTTAACGCCAACCTATTACTTTGACGATGGTGATATCTATTTAACCATTCACCACTTAGGAGAGCGTTACTCAGACGGTGAGAATAAGTTTGAGCTTCCTGCCTACACCACAATCGACATGGGCGTGAATTATCGCTTTACCGACGCGGTTGCGCTGCATGTGAAAGCGACCAATATCAGTGATGAACTTGGGTTAACCGAAGGAAATCCGCGTGCCATCAACGATGTTCAAGCAGGATACGACTATTACTATGCTCGGCCGATCTTAGGACGCACCATCAGCGCATCGCTGACGCTGAATTTTTAGGGCCTAATCGGGTTCACCTGAGTGCGCTTAGTTCATTGTTGCTTAACTTTTTGCTCAGCCCACTATGTAGCAAGTCGAGCGTCGCGACCAAAACTCACTCAGGGGAACAAAAATTAAATAGCAAAGGTCATTAGGCCCTGTATTTCCCTTGCTAATTTGCACACTGCCCAGTGCTCATTAGTTCACTCAAGCCCGCTATAAGCGGGCTTTTCTCAGGAAGTTATTTATGAACCAGAGTGTCTTTTATACATTTTTGCAAAGCAGTTTATTGCTGTTTTCTTTGTTGCTCACACCACTTTGTGCAGCGCTACAGATCACCCCAAAACCACTGAGTGCTAGTTTTGGTAACGGTCACTTTAACCTTACCCATGACAGTAAAATTACCTTTAACCAGCAGCAAGCTCAAAGCGTTGCGCAGCAATTAGCGACCTTTTTGCGCTCGCCTACGGGCTATCAGTTGCCTGTGTCTCAGGTTGATAGCACAACTAAAAATAGTATTGCCTTTAAGATTGTCGATACACCGCTATCTCAAGAGGGATATGCGCTGAGCGTGACACCTGAAGGGGTTGAAATACAAGCGAATACTGCGACCGGATTATTTTGGGGGATGCAGTCACTGCGACAATTACTCCCTGCTGAGATAGAGTCGCGTATGCCCATCAATCAGGGAAATTGGGCAATACCTGCGGTAGAAATAAAAGATCAGCCCAGATTCTCATACCGTGGCATGCATTTAGATGTAAGTCGGCACTTTTTCGATGTGGCGTTCGTGAAGCGTTATATCGATTGGCTGGCGATGCATAAATTCAATGTCTTCCAGTGGCACTTAACCGATGATCAAGGCTGGCGAATCGCCATTGATGCGTATCCTAAACTAACCGAGATTGGGGCAACACGGCCTCATACCGTGGTTGGTCATACCTATGATTATCAACCACTGTTTGATGATAAAACGGTATCGGGATTTTATACCAAGGCGCAAATTAAGGAAGTGATTGAGTACGCGCAGGCGCGACATATTGAAGTGATCCCTGAAATCGATATTCCGGGGCACAGCAGTGCGATGCTTGCCGCATATCCCGAGTTATCTTGCCACCGGCGCGCAGTAAAGGTGCAGCCGCAGTTTGGGATTTTTGAAGATGTGCTATGTCCCCGTGAAGACGTATTTGCGTTTCTTGGTGTTGTATACAAAGAGGTTGCTGAGCTATTTCCGAGCCAATATATCCACATTGGTGGCGATGAGGTGATAAAAAAGCAGTGGCTAGAGAGTCCCGAGGTGAAAAAGTTGATGCAACAGCATCAGTTAACCACACCTGAGCAAGTGCAAAGCTATTTTATTAAACGGGTCGCTAAAATCGTCCAAAATCTTGGTAAAACGGTGATTGGTTGGGATGAAATATTAGAAGGAGGGGTGGCGGATGACGCCGTGATCATGTCTTGGCGGGGCACGGAAGGAGGCATCCAAGCTGCAAAAATGGGTCATCAGGTGATCATGAGCCCTTATCAATATATTTATTTTGATGCCTATCAATCGCGCAATCTTGATGAACCCAAAGCCATCCACGGGCTTTCAAGTTTAAAAAATGTTTATCAATATGAGCCACAGCCCAGCCACTTAACCGCTGAGCAACAAGCCTTTATTATTGGTGCGCAAGGTGCACTTTGGACTGAATATATAAAAACACCTCGTCATGCCGAGTATATGCTGTTTCCGCGCTTGAGTGCGTTGGCCGAAACATTGTGGTCGGATAAAACACAAAAGTCGTGGTCTGATTACAGCCAATATCGGTTACCCGCGCTTTTAAAACGCTACCAGCAGATGCACCTCAATACCGCTTATAGTAGCCATAAGCCTATTATTTCAAGCGAGATTAATGGGCAGCAGCTCGTCGCCACCATTACCTCTGAAATTGCCGACACGGCTATTTACTATACCTTAGACGGCAGCGAGCCAACGCTACAATCCCAGCAATATCAAAAGCCGCTAGTGATAACTGACGAAACGCAGCTTCGTGCCCGCAGTTATGTAAGCGATCTAGGGCAACTGGTAGGCGATGCGCGTTTAACGCTTTCGCCTCATTTAGCGCTTGGAAAAGAGATAACGCTTGGCTCGCTAGCTGCCGAAGGCTCTGCGACTAAGCTGCAGGATGGTCAATTTGCCTATGATCAATTTTACAGCGTTGATGATTATGCGATTTTTTACGATACCGATCTTGAGGCGGTTATTGACTTGGATGCGTCAACGCAAGTGCAGCAGGTTAAGCTGGGCTTTGACAGCGGGCGACATAGACAACTGCACCCGCCAACACATATTCAAGTACTGGGTTCAAGTGATAAACAACAGTGGCAAACGTTAGCTGAGGTTAATAATCCGCGTGGGCCCATGTCGGTGTTGTCGTTTGCTCCTGTAAGTGTGCGCTTTTTAAAGGTGGTGGCCATTAATAGTAAGCAATCTGACGATATCCAGATCCCCAAACTTCCGCTGTATATCGATGAAATAGCGGTATATTAATCACCAGCCCTAATGCTAAATTCGTAATTAGGGCATTATTTATGATTCCATTCCCAACTTCCTCGGCTCAAACGTTTACATAGATAGAGTGGCAGCAGTACGCGCTCTATCCGAACAATAACAATATTTTAGGAGCCAACATGTTTGCAAAAAAACAGATAATTACTGCCTCACTGTCAGGCTTAGCCTTGTTGACTGCGAGCCACTATAGCGTCGCACATCCTCACCCAGATAACTTAGCATTACGCTGGCAAGTCGTGGATCATGGCATTGGAGAAAACATCTTTCTTGGCAGTTTGACGATTACTAATAATGGTCTTGAGCCGTTGGGTGAGTCTGGCTGGGCGCTTTATTTTAGCTCGGTAAGGCCGCCTGCAAGCGTACTACCAGACTCAGATCCAAATGGTCAGTATGCGCGCCAGCATATCGCCGCACAGAATCTAAGTTTAGAAAATGCCGATGAAGCAAAAAGTGGTGATTACTTTGTACTTAAGCCCGTAGCGGGTTTTGCCCCCATTCAACCCGGTGAGTCTCGTACTATTGAAATCGTTGCACAGTATTGGCAAATGCTGAAAAACGACTCACCGTCGGGTTTTCACATTAGCTACAATAATCAAGCGCCTCAAGCTGTGCTGGTGGACGTGATGATGGACCCTAGCGATCCAAAACAAACAAAGCAAGCGGTTAACGATAATATGCAGGTGCAAACGTCCGCCATCCGATTCGCCGAAAACAGCGCGACGCACATGACATTGCCGCTGAAAAATCGCTTGGTTCCACAGCCCCATTCAGTGGTCACACCGAATGATGAATTCTTAACTTTGATGAGCCAATTAACCAGTATTTCAGCGCCGACTTCATTGACCAAAGAAGCCTCCTTCTTACAAACTGCGCTGCGCGATATTCTGAGTGGCACATTTGCGATTAATAGCACCGTGCAAAATGGCCCGAACCTTATCAAGTTGCAGCTAGACCCAAATCTCGATACCAATCAAGACAATCAGCCGGACGCAAGTGGTTATAAGCTTGAGGTCGATGCATTTTCGGGGATCACCATTACTGGAAGTGACACCCAAGGGGTGTTTTATGGTATTCAAACACTTCGTCAAATGATCCCAACCACTGTGTATAAAACGGCTAAAAACTCAGCCACTTTGTCCGACAATGCCGTACTACCCGCTAGCACTATTTTGGATGCACCACGGTTTGAATATCGAGGCATGATGCTGGATGTGTCGCGTAATTTCCAAAGCAAAGAAACGGTATTTAAGTTGTTAGACTTAATGGCTTTTTACAAGTTAAACAAATTTGAAATTAACCTTGCCAACGATGAAGGTTGGCGACTAGAAATTCCCGGTATTCCTGAACTCACGGAGTTTGGAGCAAAGCGGGGATATGACCTGAGCGAAAGTACGATGCTGCATACGTTTATGGGAGCTGCCAATGGCTTTGCGCCAGGAGATGGGATTGAAAATAAACCCACGGATGAAACAGCTGCAAACTTAGGTACCGCGCCTAGTTATCAAGGCTTTGAAATTGCTCAGCAAAACTTTCTCGGTAAAGGCTGGGGCTACTACACGGTGAATGATTTTAAAGAAATTCTTCAGTATGCCGCTGACCGTCATATTGATGTGATCATCGAATATGATTTTCCAGCCCATGCGCGCGCAGCAATCAAAGCGATGGAATATCGCTACAACAAATACAAAGATAGCGACCCAGTTGAAGCAAATCGTTTTAGATTGATTGATCCGCTCGACCAGTCGCAGTATTACACCCCACAATTTTATACCGACAACTTTGTGAACCCAGCACTTGAGAGCACCTTTACTTTCCTCAACCATGTGGTGAAAGAAACACGCGCTATTTATGATGCCGTGCCCGATGCGACATTGACTCGGCTGCATGGCGGTGGTGACGAGCTGCCACATTTAGGTCCGAATGAATGGTGGGCGCAATCTCCAGCGGTAGATCAAAACCCAGCTACGGCGGGCAAAACCGATGCAGAGCTGTTTGACTACTTCTTTTTACGCTGGAAGCAGATAGTCAATCAGCATGGCTTTGATATGGCAACTTGGGGCGATGTGTTATCGCACAATGGTACGGGTAATGTAAGTTACGGTGAGATATTCCCCGTGTTTTGGAATAACGTGTGGGGTTGGGGCAATGAGCATCAGGCCTACAAATTTGCGAACCAAGGTCACAAAGTCGTGCTGGCCCATGCGACAAACTTGTATCTTGACCTTGCGTATAACAAACATCCTGATGAAATAGGCTATCATTGGGCAGGTTACACAGATACCAAAAAGGCGTTTGAATATCGTCCGTTTAATATTTACGCCAATGCAGAGCGTGACAAGCTAGGCAATCCAGTGCCGTGGGACCCAAAATGGGTGTTACTGAGCGAAGCGGGTAAACAAAATGTTCAAGGTATTCAGGCGCAACTATTTGGCGAAAACCAAAAGTCACCAGAAATTCTTGATTATATGACTTTCCCGAAATTACTGGGTGCCGCTGAGCGTGCATGGGTGCAGGATATGCCTGCGCAAGGTGCAGCGACTACCGAGGCTTGGCACACCTTTACTAATACCTTAGGACAATACGCTCTACCACTATTGGATTATTACCAAGTGGTCGATATTAATGCTCAAATACCACAGCAAGTAGGGGTAAATTATCGTATTCCGTTACCTGGAGGCGCGATTGAAGGTGGTAAGTTAATCGTCAATACCCGGTTTGTTGGCATGGCTACGGAGTATTCGGTTGACCAAGGCGTAACATGGCATCGCTATGAAGGGCCTGTGACATTGACTGCGTCATCTAAAGTACAACTCAGAACGGTGAGTGATTCGGGCAAAGTAAGCCGAGTCGCAACGGTTAATTAAGCAAATTAGTTTAAGCAACGCCAGCGAACCTATTAATTTTTGGCTATTTATGGGTTCGCTGCACGCTAACACAAATGGAAGAGTAGGATGCGTATTCATGCCACTGTTATTATCTTTTAAGCGTAAAGCAGTCGATACCACTAAGGTCGCTGCAAACGATGACCTTGCACGTCGTCAGCAAGTAGAGCAGCTGTTTTTAAAACAACAGCAAAAGCTGATCCGCCATATTATGGGCAAAGGGTTAGACAAACGTGAGGCGGAAGACGTTGCCCAAGAGGCGTTTGTAAAGTTGCTTGGACTTGAGCAGGATAATGTCAGCAACTACATCGCCGCGTACCTGTATAAAATTGCAACCAATTTGGCCATTGATAAGCTGCGGCGCAAAGCGCGTAGCCCGTTTGATGATCGTGAGCACGATAGCGATCAAATGCCACAGCCTTGTGCAAGTGCTAACCCTGAACAAAACCACCACAACCAAGAGCTACTTAAAGAAATGGAAAAGTCTCTCGCAAGCTTACCCGACAAATGTAGGCTGGCTTTTTTATTGTATAAAATACGTGGTCAAAGCTATGAGGAGATAGCTTTGACCTTACAGATATCCCCAAGTATGGTAAGAAAATATGTATTACGTGCAGTTCGTCATTGCTACCAGCAGTTACAGCATGAGCTTTGATCATGAGTGTTAAGGATATAAACATGACTCCATTATCTGACGATTTAGCAATAATTGAAGAACAAGCCGCTGATTGGTTATTAGTCTTAGACGAGCAGCAGATCTCACCTCACGATAGCACTCAATATCCACAGCCGCTAAACGCTTGGCTAGCTGAAAATTCGCAACACAGTGACGTGTTCAACAAAATGTTGGAGCTTTGGACGCTTTCAGCCCAACTTGACGATGACTATGTTACTCAGCAGCTTGCACAGCTGGATGCACAAAACACCACGGCTGTAGCTGACATTAAACCACCATCCAAACGCCGCGCTCAGCCTTGGTATCTTGCGATTGCCGCGACTTTGCTGCTGTTTGGTTTGGTGACTTTTATGGCACCGGAGCAGCCACTACAGCAAGCACCTGTTGCCAGTGTCAAGCCTGCACCAGTCGATACAGTGTACAGCGAGTTCTTTCAAACTAAGGTCAATGAGCATCGCACCATTACCCTTGATGATAATAGTCAGGTTGATTTAGGGGCCAATAGCCAATTAGCTGTTCGCTACAGCAACACTTCAAGAGAACTACTGTTATACCAAGGTGAGGCGCTGTTTAGCGTGAGTAAAGACAAGCAGAGACCGTTTATCGTGCGCTACCAAAACAGCCAAGTCGAGGCGCTAGGCACAGTGTTTAATGTTCGCGCCAATCCGGCTTCAATTAGAGTCGATGTGCTTGAGGGCCGTGTGGCTGTGACTCAGCAACAAGCCATTAAATTGACCCAAGGGCAAGCGGTAGAAGTCACGCAGCAAGGCGACGTTACCCGTAGTAAAGCCCAAGGTGAAGCGTTGACCATGGCGTGGCAAAAAGGCTACTTAGTGTATCAAAACGCAGAATTAGGCAATGTGCTTAATGATGTGTCGCGATATAGCGAAATCAAAGTGAAGTTAAGCGATCAACGCCTAGCAAAACTGACTTACAATGGCACCTTTTTAACCACTGAAATAAGCGATTGGCTCAATAGTTTAGAAAAGATTTATCCGATCACCGTGATGCAAAAAGGTGAGGAATACACCCTAATCGCAAATTAGCTAAAAGTGTCATAGCAAAGTCACAATATAAGTGGTACAAAGTTTATACAATAATAAAGACATTGATTTAAACTATGTTATTCAAGCTATTAATCCCGCTGTTAGCGTGGTTAATATGGTTTGGTGGCGTTGCATTTGCTACCACGGATCATCAATTTAACTTGCCTAAAGCGACTTTGCAGCAGCGTTTACTCGATATTGCCGCGCAAAGTGGCTGGCAGTTAAGTGCAGCCGAAATCCAAGATAACATTAGCGTTGAGCAGATAACTGGCCGCTACACCCTCGAACAAGTCTTGCTCACCAGCTTTCAGCAAGCTGACTACGACTTTTCCCTAGACCCAGAGCAGCAGCGTATTTTTGTGACTCCTAAAAAACTTGAGTCTGCACAACACTTTGAGCGCATTATCGTAACGGGTGTAAGCGGTAAAAACCGTAGCATTTTAAACTCGTCTATTTCAATCACTCAGCTTGCAAGCCTACAACTTGAAAAACAAACACCGTATTCCAGCGCAGAGGCGCTTAAAAATATCACCGGTTTTTGGGTTGAAGACTCGGGAGGTGAAACCAACAATAATGTAGCACCAAGAGGACTTAGAGGCGGCGAGGGGTTTAGATTTATCAGCCTCATGGAAGATGGTTTGCCCGTGACCTATGACGGTATTTGGGGGGACTTTTTTTTACGTCCAGACCTAACCCATCAAGCCATTGAAGCGGTGCGTGGCGGCAGTAGCGGTATTTTTACGGTGAACGGGCCAGCGGCAATGGTGAACTATATCGGCAGGCGAGGTTCAGAAAATCCTTTTAATTTAGTGAAAGTGAGTCAGGGATTGAGCTATGACTACGCTCGTTTTGATGGCGTGTTTAGCGGAGCGTTGAATGATGAATGGTTTTATACGGTAGGCGGGTTTTATCGTACTTCTGATGGTATTCGGGAGCCGGGCTATCAAAGCGACTTAGGCGGCCAAGTGAGTGCGCGCATGAGCTGGTTAACCGACGCATTTGAGCTTGATTTTAGCTATAAACATTTGAACGATAAAACCAGCTTTTACGCGCCCTTAGTGATGCAAAATAGCGGCGAAATTCGAGAGCTGGCGAGCCTGCCTTATGACGATGGAACACTATTGAGCGACGACTTAAGATCGCTCACCTTCTTCACTCCAGAAGGACGCGTGCAGCGTGACTTAGAAGACGCCCAGCAAACACGCCTAAATAGCTACACTTTACTGTTTAACACGCCGCTTTTTGAACACTTTAACCTGAGCAATCGTGCGCGATTTTCAAGCTTAAACAATGACCTGTATACCTTAATGAATTTGGGCAACCAAACCATAGTCGACGCCACAAACCGACTGCAACACGCCGATATCACCGAATTTAAACGCCATTTTGCAAATAGCGCATTGCGCCCTCGATACTTACGTTATTCAGATAACACCTTAGTTGCCAACCCCGCAACGCTTAATGGTAATGGTCTCGTGACCGCTAGTTATCCTTTATATTCACGTTACAAGCAACAGCAGCTGGTAAATCATTTTAGTGTGGACTATCTCGACGCGCAGTGGTCACTGACCCTCGGTCATATTTACGCACGAAGTGATTTCGATGAGTTACCACTAGATAAATGGCTTGGCGCGTTACTAACGGATGTAAAGCATCAACCCGAGCGACTGGACATCGTACTGGTTGATGGGCAAGAAAAGGTGATTGCCAATTTTACCGAACAAGGCTTTTTATCTTACGCCGGTCCCGTTTATTTAAGCGGTAGCGGCTTGTCTCAATCACATTCGCTGTATGCCAATATAGACTGGCAGCTCACTGAAAACCTTAGGGTTGACTTGGCGCTGCGTAATGAACACCTTAATCTCACCAGCACACTACTAGAGGGGGTAAAGTCGTACACCGATTCATCAAAAGCCGCTTATTCTCACTATCTCCCGGCTGCCACTTGGCGTGATTCCTTTACGCAAAATGCGCTCAGTATTGGCACAAATTACCAAATTGGCGACGCGATGGCGATATTTGCACGTTATTCCGATGCCTTTGAAATGCCACGGCTCATTAATTACGGCAATGGCCGCGGATGGGCTAAAAGTGAAAAAGAACGCGCACAACAAGACTTTGGTCAACCCATTCGTTTGGCGTTAGGTGAAGTTGGACTGCGTTATCAAACCGCTGATTGGCAGTTTAGTGGCGCGTTATTTGAAACCAAGTTTGATCCGCTCCCGCTTACGGTGTATCGCGGCGCGGCTACGACTCAACAAGCCGTTTCAATCAATACCCAAACACGAGGGCTGGAGTTCGAGTTTGACTATCAATACAGTCCGGCTTTGCAATTTAGAGCGATAGGTGTGTGGCAAGACGCTGGGTTTTACGGCATTCCTAAGCAATTGCCACAAAGCGAATTTAATGGCAATCAAATAACACGCACGCCGGAGTTACAACTACGACTAACGCCGGAATACAAAGCAGGACCTATTACCGCGGCTATCACCTGGTCGTATGTTGGTAAACGCTATTCGGATATTGCCAATCGGTTTGCCTTACCGGCCTATCAAACATGGGATTTATTTACCGAGCTGGCAATTAATGACAAGCTCAGCGCACAGCTTGAGGTTAAAAACCTCACCAATGCTTTGGGATTGACTGAGGGCAATCCTAGGGACGATTTAAGCCATCAAGAGGCTATCTTTTATGCTAGACCCATTTTTGGTCGCACCATCAAACTTTCGTTAAGTTATCAGTTTTAAGCGAAACCGATATTATTCGAGCAATTCTATTCCTTGACTTAAAGTGAACTTGAAGTTGTATGCTCCTCTTAACCGAATGACAGTGACCAAACAGTAAGAGGCAGAGGCAATGCAAAATAGCTTAGATAAAATCGTCAATGACATAAAAGCCAACTGGAGCGGGCTAAATTCAAACACCACAGTAACGGTACGTGAATTGTTAAGCGAACTTACTCAGTCTCCACCGCACGAGCCTTGGCTTGCGAGCATTATGCGTGAAAGACTGGCATCAAAAACACTCTACCAAGACCTTGAATATGGTTTTATGCTGCTAGCCCATGCCGAAGAAAAGGGCACGTACCGCCGGCCTCACGATCATGGCGCAGGTTGGGTATTTTATGCCGTGCAATCCGGCGAAATGGAAATGACAACTTACAAACCCATCACCACAGCAAGCGGCGAAACCCACCTTGTATCCCGAGGAACAGACACGCTCAAAGCCGGCGATTGCCGAGTGTTTCTACCCGGCGATATCCACGACACCCGCTGCTTAACAGATAACTTCGTTCAATATCGTTTAACCAGTTGTGACTTTAAAGAAGAGAAACGCTCAGGACGGATGATCCAGTATTTGAGTGAGGTGTAGTGGTTTGCAAAAACGCAAGGCGATAGTGGGTTTAAGTGTCGTTGCTGACATTTAATCATGCAGTTTTGAAGGGAGTTTGTGCAAATCTCGGCCGTTCAACAGCTACCATGATAGCTTGCAGTCAATTATGGTAGCTGACGTTCAGACAGCTCGTTTTTGGACAAAAACGTTTTAGGTCGTCGGCTGTATTAGACGAATTTCGCTTAAAAATTCCTATGGGCTAACGCCCTAATAACCGGCAGATAAAGTTTGGCTAAACTCGCGAAGAATGAGCGAAGCCAAGCTTTATCTGTCCGAGTTGATTAGTTTGTTAAGAGCCCGAACTAATCGAACTAATAATATTTGCAATATAACTTACACCCAACCATTGAATAGCAAAGCCAGTAGCAATAGCCCCCCAAATATCCTTTACTTTAATCATGATAAGAAACTCAGTAGTTGCCAACCTCGAGATTAATATTGTCGCTACAGACGCTAATAATACGGAAGTTGTACCCCCAATG
This sequence comes from Pseudoalteromonas sp. OANN1, assembly GCF_024124685.1. Taxonomy (NCBI): domain Bacteria; kingdom Pseudomonadati; phylum Pseudomonadota; class Gammaproteobacteria; order Alteromonadales; family Pseudoalteromonadaceae; genus Pseudoalteromonas; species Pseudoalteromonas sp. OANN1. The sequence goes on along the minus strand of NZ_JAMXSE010000019.1, from coordinate 4,156 downwards.
ATTGTTGCCTTTAGGACTTCCCACACTCCAACACCAAAAGGTATTGCACCTGTTAATGATTGAATTGCGAAACAGAGTAAGCCACCAATAGCAGCGCCTAAAATCAAAACCCAAGGAGAGGGAGCCATTTCAATGTCTTTTGAAACAGTTATTGGAAAAGAGCTACCAATGTTTGATACTTTTCCTTTCTTATTAAACTGTGGCTTCGTAGAAAATATATGCATTGTTGAAAAAACTTTAAATATTCCTGGGCTAAAAAAAGAGTAGTTTTTCAGAGCGTTAGCTACTAAGCCCCAGTTACTTACTTTACCTTCAGACCTTGCTATTGGGGGAATTTTCCATACGATTGAATAACTTGCTCCAGAGTCAATTCTCACAACTTCATGCTGAGGTCTTGATTGGATGGTAGGAAAAAATGCACCTATAGATCCTCTATCACTTGCATGTCCATACATTTCAGGAGCTAAGGCAACGGTGCTTAATGTATCAATTATCCAAATTGGCTTGTCGGATCTATTGTGTATTTCACCTGATATTGACCATAGCTCGCCAGCCACTGGAGCTGTTCTTGAAGGGTGAAGTTGAATATCCACATCAGGTTCGAGTAAGCATTCATCGCCACCTATTTCGCCATCAAAATCGATTTCTTCATGCTCTTTTTGTAATTCAGCCATAATGTCAGCAAAATCTTCTTTGCTAATCTGCTCCTTCTCCTCAGCTACAGCATCAATGTGTTCGCTCATAATTAAGTCTTCCTTTTAATTGTTACATCTATTCTGTACGAGACAGGGCTCTTAACATTTTAGTATTTATGCGACACGCAGTTTGTGTTGCATAATCGCTTGTTGGACTGAGCTGCTACCTGCTCGGTGTGACAGAGTTGGTGTTGTTTATGCTATAGGAATTTGCTTTTTGGAGGCTATCACTTTCCTAGCTAGTGTAATCAGTTTAGCTAGTGTTTGTAAGCTTTCCCTGCATCGCTCAGCGCTTATTATGTCTTCATTACACCTAAATTCGCCTTAATAAGCAATTATATTTTTTACGCGCACAGAGGCCGCTAGCCTGAGCAATTAAGCAGGTTAACTACTTGATTTTACACAGTAGTCCTAATCAAACATACCCTCCTTGGCAGATATCAAAGCGCATCCATGCGCTTCTCGTTCATTCTTTTTAAACGACGAAAAAGAACGAACCAAGAAAACGTCGCCCCAGCATCACACTCAATCCTCAAATCCTAAGCCGATATAGTGCAACCGTCTTGTAAGGCACGTCCATGTGCCAGACAAGACTTAGCCGACATCCTGTCGGCACATTGCATATCAGCTTATGCTTTTCGGGTGTGATGGAGGGGGAATAAGTTGCTTGTAAGATCTTCTACGTTTTTACTATGAAGCTGTTTGCAAGGGTTACAAAAACTATCTGCATCGCCTCCTAATTAACAGTCTAAGTAGTTTTGTGGGAGGTGGTTCACCCGCCGAGAAGTTATGTTTTTCTGGTGTGGTTAAGGGGGGATTAGTTTTGGTTGCGAGTTCTAGTTTTTCTCTCAAAAGCAGCAAATTTGCCTGCAAGCACCAAACAACACTATCAGCACTGTTTTCCTCCCTCATCACACCCGAAAGTAAAGTGCCAATGAGTCATTTCAACGCATGGATGCGTGAAAAGCTGTGTAAGGGCCAAGGATGGCCCTTACACAGCGGTGACGTTCATATTGGCGATTTACTTGAGGAGTCAGCGTGATGCTGGGAGTGCCCTTCCTTTTGCATACTTGTTCTTTGGGCATCAAAGAAAAGTATGTCGTAGCCCATGGATGGGCGTCGAAACCAGTCAGGAGGACGGGCTGACTTTACACATACTCTCGAGTTATTGGAGAAATCACCCTCCTTGGCTAATATCAAAGCGCATCCATGCGCTTCTCGTTCATTCTTTTTAAACGACGAAAAAGAACGAACCAAGAAAACGTCGCCCCAGCATCACACTCAACCCTCAAATCCTAAGCCGATATATAATACCAATTGCACTAAGTCTCCAATCAATTTGAAGGGTGAAATACCATATTAGCGTCGTTAAAAATTTCTCATTTAGAACAACTAAATAGCAAAATTTTTGCCTAGCTACTAAAGCTATTTCTCCGCTTCAAATTGCTCATTTACCTAATACAATTGGTATCGCAACCGTCTTGTAAGGCACGTCCATGATGCCAGACAAGACTTAGCCGACATCCTGTCGGCACATTGCATATCAGCTTATGCTTTTCGGGTGTGATGGAGGGGGAATAAGGTGCTTGTAAGAGCTTCTACGATTTTTACTATGAAGCTGTTTGCAAGGGTTACAAAGGAAAATAACTAACACCCATCACAATTAACAAACGGCGATATCCACGACACCCGCTGCTTAACAGATAACTTCGTTTAATATCGTCTAACCAGCTGTGACTTTAAAGAAGAGAAACGCTCAGGGCGGATGATCCAGTATTTGAGTGAGGTGTAAGCACCTATAGCCGAGGGTGTAATGCTAAAGGTTTTGCTGTTGATTTTGTTGAATAAATAAAATAAAAAAGAAACTTATATCTATTAGTTATATTTCGTGTATAGTGGGCGACTCAATAAGTTACCTATTAATGTAACATTTAGTTCAAGTTCTTCTCAGTTTCCTTTCGAACCAGTTCGTCATATATGCTCTGCGATATCTTTTCCTTTATTACATACTTAGTAACTAATATTTTTTAATATATCGAGGTATATATGTCTAATAAGATTTTAGGTTCAGTAAAATGGTTTAATGAGTTAAAAGGTTTTGGCTTTATTACACCTGAAAATGGTAGTCCAGATGTTTTTGTTCACTTTAAATCAATTGTAAGCGAAGGCTTTAAGACACTGAATGAAGGTCAAAAAGTGGCTTTTGATGTTGAGCAAGGGGCTAAAGGTCCAAATGCTGCTAACGTTACTTTGGTATAAGTAGCGAATAGACTGGAGAGGACTTCCAGTTAATATCCATCTCTCAAAGTAAAAGTCCATTTCAATATTAACACCATAATTTCATAAAACTCCACTTAATTGATGTGCGTTTTTTAACTCACATTGATAGGGAGTTTTATGCGTTTTTCGTTCATATTATTTTGTTTTGAGAGGTAGTATTTTAAATTGAAAAAACAGTCGAAAAAAAAGAGTGGCGAAGATGCGGCTCTTGATAAAAGTAAGTCAAATAATATTCACGTTGTAAGAAGAAAAATCGAAGATATTCTGTCTGAACGAGAGCGAAAGAAATTATTGGGACTTTGATTTAAAGAGAAGTGAGTTATGGCTAGACCAAGAAGACAAAGTAGTAAAAAAACACGGAAAGAGGATTTTGAAGGTAAACTTGAACAAGTGGTAGGTGAATATCGTCAAGCAAAAGAAGTGCTTGATGCTCTTACGGAAGATTCGGTCGAATATAGCGAGCAAAAAGATAAGTGTGACAAGCTCTTTGCGCGTGCTGAACGTTTCATCAATAGACAGTCTTAAGACTCATAAACTTCAACATTAAAGCAAATGACAAGGCATGTATCTGCCTTTAACCCCGCTTTAAATTTGCTTACCTGAGTTGCAAAGTTCAAGGAATGAACCAAAAGCTAATATAGAAAAGTTAGCGTTTATCTTAACTAATTCGTCTGAACAAACCCTACATTAGTTCGCTCATTTAAACCAATTTTTTGTTTGTATAAATAAAGGTAGTGGATCATAGCTACACTAGTTTTTTATACACTTCCCTCTGATTCTATGACCAAAATTCTCGCCTTTCCACGAGGATGTGCAATATGCTCAGTGCCAATTGACGCATAAAAAAATCACCTGTGTGCAATAGGGCAAGTTAGTGGTGGGTGTCAGCGATTTCGTCTTGCTACAAAATCCGTTAATATAAATGAACTAAGGGCCCGATTTGAGCAGGAACGGGCATTCAAAATATCCCTTCGTGTAGTTCACTTAGGCATGGGCTTACATTTTCAAAAAACGACCAATTTCAGACGGGTTTTCAATAGATGGTCAGTATAACCCTGATTTCAGATAATAAGTGCGACACTCATGGGATCGCGTAGAAGAGGAAGCCAACTGCTGAAAGTGGTACGCTCTTCTCGCCAAAGAAACAAGCAGTACTACCATGAGATATCAGCAGTTGACCG